>CAZAHZ010000397.1:0-3123 GCA_964485055.1 uncultured Candidatus Cloacimonadota bacterium | reverse complement strand
CTGACGTCTATGAACAGGAGATTTTTGACAACAGTGGAACATTGCAGTATGATAAAATGAATAATTACCGGACAAAATCTATTGTGGCAATCCCCATGATGGATCATAAAAACCGGATCATAGGCGTTATCCAGTTGGTAAATGCTTTGAATAAAAGTGGCGAAAAGATAGCCTTTGCGGATGACGAGATTGGAAATCTGGAAGTATTAGCATCATTTTCAGCAATTTTGATGAATAACCAGATGCTGATCAAAGATATTCAGACTTCCTTTCATCAATTTATATCCTCGATTGCCTGGGCTATTGATAAAAAATCCAAGCATTTCTCCGGTCATATTGCCAGAGTAAGTCAACTGGTGGGTATGTTTGCGGATGAGATAAACAGTTGCAATGAAGGAAAATCCAGATTTGCCAGAATTCAGTTCAATCCAGATGAACTGGAAGAAATCAATATTGCCGGCTTAATGCACGATCTGGGGAAGATCATCACGCCAATGCATATTCTGGATAAAAGTGCAAAGCTGCAAAAGATCACTGACCGGATAGAATTAGTTAGAGAACGGATTGATCATATCAGATCACTGATAGATAATGAATGCAAACAATGCGGCGAAGAAAGAAAAAAAGAGTTAGAAGAGGTTAAGGCAAAAATATTCAGTTATGAAACATTTTTAATTGAAACTAATCCTGGAAGAGGATATTTAAAAGACGAAGATTTAGATATTCTGAAGGAGATTTACAATTTCCATTACATCTATCGAGATCAGGAACGAAGAATAATCAATGAGGATGAGTATAAAAATCTTTGCATTCGCACTGGAACGCTGAATCAGGAGGATCTTAAGATTATCAGGGAACATGTGGCGGTAACCGGAAAGATGCTTTCTCAGATCAAGTTCCCCAGCTATATGTCTAATGCTCCGTTATATGCGGAATCACATCATGAGAAACTGAACGGAACAGGCTATCCCAAAGGATTAAAGGGTGATAAGATACCCTTACAATCCCGTATAATAGCACTTTCGGATGTTTTTGAAGCCTTAACCGCGACTCGACCGTATAAAAAACCAAAAAAACTGTCTGAAACACTGAATATTTTGCAGAAAATGGTGGATAATAACGAAATAGATGCCGATTTATTTGAATTTGCTCTTGAAAGAGGGATATTTAAAAACTATGCTGAAATTCATCTTAAAAAAGAATTGATTGATATCGTCTGAGCCTCTGAAATTAATCAAATCTCTTTACTGGTCGGTGGCAATAAGGTATTCCACCTTTATGTTCATAATAATCCTGATGATAATTTTCTGCCAGCCAGAAGTTTCAGTAGAAGGTTCAAATTTCAGAGAAATTGAATTCACGCAATGTCGTGTATTTTTCTCAGTAAATCCCTCTCCCACAAAAACGTGTCCAAGATGTGCATTGCAATGGGCACAGACGATCTCAGTTCTGATCCCATCACTATCTGATATTTGAAGGATAGCTCCCTCGATTTCATCATCGAAGCTGGGCCAGCCGCAGCCGGATTTAAATTTATCATTTGAGCGGAATAAAGGTACTCCGCAGCGTTTGCATTTATAACTACCTTCTTCAAAATGTTCCCAATATTTACCTGAGAATGGTGCTTCAGTTCCTTTATTTTCAATAACCTGTTTTTCGACCGCATTCAATTTCCTGAATTCCACCGCTTCCTCCTTTCCCGACAGCATTATAACTGAAAGGAGCATAAAATAAAGCCATATAATTTTCATTCTTACCCCTTTTCTCAATAATATAACGGACTTTGATTTTTTCGCGATTATTTAAGACTAATTGAAATTACGGTAATATTTATAAGAATGGAAAAAAAGGGCAGGTTTTCGCCTGCCCAAAATACTTAATAACTAGAATTATTTGATCACAGCCACTTTGGTGACAGCAATTGAACCGGCTTGATTAAGTTTGAAGAAATAGATACCGGCAGCACAATTATCAGCCGACCAGGTAACTGAAAGTTTTTCTCCATTTTCCACAAATCCGTCAAAGATTTCAGCTACTTTTTGTCCCTTGATGTTATATACACTAACATCAGCAGGAGCACTGATCTTTGAATTGAATTCCACCGTAATACCAGCTCTGGTCATTCCCGGTGAAAATGGATTGGGATATGCTTTAAGTGAATTTATAAAGGGTATGATATCATTGTCGTTACTACCACCAGGTTCCGGGAAGGTTACGTCTATAGCTGCATATTGATATGTTCCACCATTAGGTAAACCCGCAGGTCCATTTACAAAAGAGCCAAAATCATTATCATCAAAGAATAACAGATGAATTCTTCCGATCCGGTCTTCAGCATTAATTATATCAATTTCATCACCTGGGAACATGTAGCAGGGGATCATCCCATTCAGAGGTTCGGAATAATTAACATCATCAGTTTTAGCATTAATGAAGAAAGGTTCCGACCATGAATAACCGTAATTATTGGAAACAACGCAGGAGATTTCGGGATAGCCTTCCCAACCTTCATAGCCAGTGATGCCTTCGTTGGCAAATTTACTGTTATTTCCATCCAGCCAGAGAATAGCCTGCCAACCCATTTCCTGATTGGTTGTTGTAAAGGTTTCATTCATGTGGAATGCCTGATCGGGATCATGATAATAAATGGGCCAGTCATAAAACCAATTCGGAGAGCCATCAGTATCAACCTCGTCATATTCGCCATCTTCGTCCAAATCCCAAGGCTGCATCGGTATATTGTCATGAGGGTTTGCACCTTGTGGATAGATGTCATTAAAGCCAAATTCGTGAGTTATAAGATCATAAGTCCAGCGTTTTGGATAGATCTGATTCCAGCCGGGATAATAATAACCAGGACCAGAACCACTGTCAAAGGTGATTCCCATACTGGCTGCAAAGCTGACCTTTGTGTAATCAGCATTCCAGCAAAGGTTAAAATGACCGGAGTGAATTATATCCTGCTTGCAGACATAAGGTATCCAGGGAGTGGCTGGATCGCTGTATAAATAATAAAGCGAATCTGTATCTGTATCAATATAGGAAGGATTTTCCTGTTCGTAAGAGGCTGTTTTCGAATACAGGCTAAAAGGACCTTCGCCATAATTTTCATTTACCAGAGCG
>CAZAHZ010000396.1:0-3150 GCA_964485055.1 uncultured Candidatus Cloacimonadota bacterium | reverse complement strand
TTATCCAGTGGGCACAGCCTGGTGGAGATGGAAGCACCGGAAGACTGGTATGGAAAGACGTTACAGGAACTTGCCTTACCGACTAAGCGAAAAGTCAATGTGGTTTCAATCAAGTATAAAGAGGCACTGGTTTCGGAGACAGGTGAGAACAACTTTGAGACACGAGTAAATGATCTGCCCGGAGCAAACGATGTAATTCATGAGGGAGATATCATAGTACTGGTAGGTAACCAGAAGAAGATAGTCGAGCTCATCAACGAAACAGGTAAATAGGGGTAATCAATGAAGAAGAAGATAATAGTCTGGTCAAGATTTATGCTGGTCCTTCTCAGTGTGATCATGGCAGTATCAGCCATAATGATCCTTAATTCGCTGCGAGTTGATGAGCCAAACCTGATCCATCTATTTCATTCCAATATCAGGAACACGGTATATATCGGTTCATTTATATTTTTTTTCATAGTAGTGACCGCATATTTCTTTCTGCCGGTATATCTTCAGCGTTCGCTGAATGATATTTCCACGATCCTGAATGATATGAAAGAAGGCATCTATGATTTTGAAATAGACCTGGAAGAGAAAAAGAACCTGCTGGATAAAGAAGTTTACCAGATAATTCTGCAACTGAATGAAGTAAAGGATGTGATCTTAAAATTTGATAAAAAGAAAAAGGAAAAGATCGTAGAACACTACAACAGGATCACTTCACTGCTGCGAGTAGTGGGGGAGGGAGTATTGATCCTGGATGCGGAAGGAAATATTAAATTCAGCAATGATATGATATTGGAAGTATTTCCGCAACTGGAAACAAATTCCAATCTGATTTTGAATTCGTATCCTGCGGAGATAGAGAATAATCTCAAGAAACTAGTGCAGACCAGCTTACAGAAAAAGAAGCGTCAGGAATCTGTCCAGTGCTTTATTCCCAATCTTAAACGGCATATCACGCTGGACAGTGCACTGGTGCGAAATGAGACAGGAGAGATCATCGGTATAGTATTAGTAGTACAAAATCTTGAGAAGCGGAAGACAGAGCGGAAGCCGGAAAAAGAAAAGGAAAATGAGTGATCTAATCCATGCTGCGAATAATATGTGATGCCACAAAAACGGAGCGGATAGATCGCTTTCTGAGCAGCCGGCAGGTTTCCGGTTTTTATTCAAGATCCCGCATAGAGAAACTATTTGAGGGGCAGGGAGTCCTGGTCAATGGTAAACCTGTAAAAAAGAGTCATTTAGTTCAAGCAGGTGATGTGATAGAATATGTATTACCGGAAACGGAGCCTGAGAGAGTGATTGGAGAAGATATTCCCCTGAAGATCATCTATGAAGACGAATATCTGGCAGTGATCAACAAACCGGCGGGATTAACGGTACATCCGGGAGCAGGAACACATTCCGGAACGCTGGTCAATGCACTGGTTCATCACTTTGGAACGCAATTATCAAGCGGCAGTGACACACAGCGACCAGGCATAGTGCACCGACTCGACAAAGATACCAGCGGATTATTACTGGTAGCCAAGCAGGATAGAGTACATTATCTGCTTGGAGAGCAATTTCAAAAACGGGAGATCACCAAGAAATATCTGGCAATAACAACAGGCGTACCCGAAGAACCAGAAGGTGAGATCAGAAATAACCTGGCAAGAAACAGGCAAAATAGAAAGAAGATGTGCGTTTGTGAAGTGGGAAGACTGGCTATCAGCATTTATCGTGTTATGGAAAATCTGGATTATTTTGCTCTTGTAGAGATTGAACTAAAAACCGGCAGGACGCACCAGATAAGGGTTCACCTGGAATCCATCAACTGCCCGGTTCTCGGTGACAGCATGTATAATAATCAGAAGCGGGTTTTATATTCCGTACCGGTGGAATACAGAAAAAGGTTGAAATATCTTATGAGAAGTCTTTTGCGGCGTCAGGCATTACATGCCTGGAAGCTCGGATTTGTGCATCCGGTAAGCGAAGAGAAGCTGGAATTTACGGCTGAAATGCCGGCAGATATGCAAAAAGCAGTGGATTACATCAGGGAACTTTTTATTTAAAGAAATATTGTTGGGAGTGATCATGAAATGTCTGGAAAAAGAAAATAATTTACAGAATTGCAACTGTTCATATCCGTGTGCCAGGAAAGGAAACTGCTGCCAGTGCATATTATATCATCGGAGAATACGGCAGTTGCCTGCCTGTTTTTTTCCTGCAGAGGCAGAGAAAACTTATGACAGGTCTTATGCCAACTTTGTGAGATTGTTTCAGGCAGGAAAGATCTGAAAAACAGAGAGGAAAAAATGAGTTTTCAATTTGCCACGGTGGAATCAGCCGTGGAAGCTATAAAAAATGGAGAAATGATCATTGTTGTAGATGATGAGAACCGGGAGAATGAAGGCGACCTGATCACTGCAGCTCAATTGATCAGTCCGGAAAAGGTGAATTTTATGATCTCAGAGGCAAAAGGATTGCTATGTGCCCCGATGACAATGTCTCGGCTGCATGAATTAGACCTGCCTCTGATGACGGAGAATAATCAGGATAGACACCGGACGAAATTTACCTTGTCGGTAGATCATGCAGCCTGTAAAACCGGGATTTCGGCATACGAGCGATCAGAGACGATCAGAAAGCTGGCAGAAACAGAATCAGTTGCTGCCGATTTTGTACGTCCTGGTCACATTTTTCCCCTGGCTTCTGAGCCGGGAGGAGTATTGAAACGGGCAGGTCACACAGAAGCTACGATAGATCTTTTGCATCTGGCTAATCTGGAGCCGGTGGGAGCTATCTGCGAGATCATCAAGGCAGATGGCAGCATGGCAAGACTACCTGATCTGATGGAATTTGCCCAGAAATATAATCTCAAACTGCTGACAATTCAATCTTTGATCAAGTATCGCCGGAAGCGAGAGAAACTTGTAGAAGTTTTCTCGGAAGCCAATCTGCCGACAAAATATGGAGAATTCAGGATTGTAACCTATAAATGTAAAATATCCGATGAATATCACGTGGCATTGATCAAGGGGGATGTAAATGGAAAACAGGATGTGCTGGTGCGAGTACATTCGGAATGTTTGACGGGTGATGCTCTTTTTTCTTTGCGCTGTGATTGTGGCGAGCAGCTTCAGCAATCATTCCGCATGATCTCGGAAGCTGGTGAGG
>CAZAHZ010000395.1:0-3154 GCA_964485055.1 uncultured Candidatus Cloacimonadota bacterium | reverse complement strand
ATGCGGACGGCAATAGAGCCTAGCCGGGAAGAGAATTATCCACTGTGGTATCAGCAGGTAGTTAAGGCAGCGGATCTGGCAGAGAACAGCGAGGTGCGTGGCTGCATGGTAATCAAGCCGTGGGGCTATGCGATCTGGGAAAATATACAGCGAAATCTGGATGCAATGTTCAAGGAAACGGGTCATGTAAATGCCTATTTTCCTTTATTTATACCGAAATCGTATTTTGAGAAAGAAGCTGAGCACGTGCAAGGCTTTGCCAAGGAATGTGCCGTGGTGACGCATACACGACTGGAAGATAACGGCAAGGGCGGATTGAAACCCGCCGGAGAACTGGCAGAAGAACTGGTGATCCGTCCTACCAGCGAGACAATAATCGGAGCATCTTTCAGTAAATGGGTAAATTCGTATCGTGATCTTCCACTTTTGATCAATCAATGGGCAAATGTGGTAAGATGGGAACTGCGGACACGCTTATTTTTGCGGACAACCGAATTTTTATGGCAGGAAGGTCATACAGTTCATGCCACGGAATCAGAAGCGATGGATGAGACCTTTAAGATGCTGAAAGTGTATGCGAGATTTGCGGAGGAATATCTGGCACTGCCGGTGATCATGGGCGAGAAATCGGAATGCGAAAAATTTCCTGGAGCAGTAAGCACATATTCGATAGAAGCGATGATGCAGGACTGCAAGGCATTGCAGACGGGGACATCACATTTTCTGGGACAGAATTTTGCGAAAGCATCTAATATCAAATTCCAGAATTCGGAAGGACAAGAAGAATTTGCCTGGACAACCTCGTGGGGAGTTTCCACGCGGATGATCGGAGCATTGATCATGGCACACAGTGATGATAACGGGTTGATATTACCGCCACGATTGGCTCCTTCTCATATTGCTATAGTACCTATAATCCGCACGGAAGAGCAGCGACAGCCGGTGATGGAATTTGTTAATGCTCTGGCAGCAGAACTCAGAAAGGTCTGGTATTATGAAAGGAAACTGAACGTGGAAGTTGATGACCGCGATCTGACGGGTGGTGAAAAGCTTTGGCAATGGATCAAGAAAGGCGTTCCGATCCGGCTGGAAATAGGACCTCGCGATATAGAGCACAACTCAGTATTTATGGGGCGTCGAGACCTGAAGCCTAATGAGAAGAAGAGTATTGGAGCAGAAGAATTTGTGACTGAAGTGACAAATATCCTGGATGCTATCCAGAATAATATCTATCAGAAAGCCTTGAAATACAGGGAAGCGCACAGCGTTAAGATAGATGATAAAGCGGAATTTTACCGTTATTTTACACCCAAAGATGAGGAAAATCCCGAAATTCACGGTGGTTTTGCCTATTCGCACTGGTGTGGTAGCGCCGAATGTGAAGAAAATATCAAAAATGATCTGAAAGTGACAATCCGCAATATACCCTTTGATGCAAAGGAAGAAAGCGGAAAGTGCATTTATTGTGGTGCGGAAAGTAAACGCCGGGTGATATTTGCGAAGGCGTATTAGGAAATAGTGAGAAGTAAATAGTGAGTAGAAGGAATATAATCAAGAGAAAATGGCGGGTAGATGAAATTTTATTTAGATAATACTGAGGATATATTTTTATTTCAGCTTTTGAAGGCTGCGGGAGTTTTTGAAGAATATGCTCATATCCGGCGGGTGACAGTTGATGGGCTGATACAGGTTAATGATCGAACTGTTCTCAAGCAGCGAACGAGGCTGTTTCCGGGGGATGAGGTAAAATACAAAGATATTCATATCAAGATCATAGCAGGAAAAAGCCCGCCGGAACAAAGGGATGACAAACCTGAATACCGCGATAGACCGGGAATACGCGACGGGCAGGAAACACGTGATAAACCTGAAATGTATAATAAGCCGGAAGTTCGTGAAGAACGGGTCCATCATGGCAAAATGCAAAACTGGCAGCAAAAACCATTAAAAAAGGAAAAGAATCTTCGCAGTGAACTAGAGAAGGAAGTTTTGCGGCTTCATAACCACCTTCAACGTGCTAAGCTGACATTGGCAGTGGCAGAATCGTGTACAGGCGGAATGGCGAGCGAATACCTGACATCGCTGCCGGGAGCTTCAACCTACTTTCTGGGAAGTGTCGTCAGTTATTCAAATGAAGTAAAGATCAAGCTTCTGGCGGTTCCTGAGAAGATATTAAAAAAAGACGGGGCAGTGAGTGAAGCGACTGCAATCGCCATGGCTGCGGGCGTGAGAACAAATCTGGGCAGCAATATTTCCGGGGCAATAACAGGTATTGCCGGACCGGAAGGCGAAGAGCCGGGGAAGCCGGTGGGGACTGTTTTTATAGCAGTAAAAAATGCCACAAAGAAAGAAGTGCAGCGTTTTCAATTTAGTGGAAACCGGCAGGAAATACGGATGAGAAGCTGCCTGGAATTATTCAGAATGCTCTATCAAATCTCGGTAGAGACAGAACAATAGAAGAATTATGAAGGGACATTTCCTGACCTTATTATTATTATCCCTGCTGTGTACCTGTCTTCAGGCAGGCAGCTTTGAGATCGTGGAAGCAAATGAAGATGAATTGACGGTGCGGTTTAATCTGCCGGACTGGGAACTGAAGGAAATAGAGCGGAGTGGTGAGCAATGGGACTATATCAACTGCCCCGAAGGCAGCATCAATGCGGATGCCGGAGAGCCGGAACTGCCATATTTTACGGGTAGTGTGGGCATCCCGATAGATGGTGATATTGATGTTATAGTTTTGGGCAGCAGCCCGGAGACACGACACCAGGTGAGAATTGTACCGGCATTGGAAGATTATCCTGACGGAGATAAATTAGCCTACAGATATAATATTCAGGAAAATATATATTCACAATCACATAATTATCCGGGTATAATAGCCGGAAAAGGCTCCACAGCCATGGCAGGTGACCGGAGATTTTACAGTTTTCACGTAAATCCCTTTCAATTTCAGCCTAGTGCGAGGAATCTGCTTATCTATGATGAAATAGTGCTGAGAATAATCATTCACGGCACTAAGGAGAATCTGCGGGGCGAGGCTGCTGGAAGCATTCTGGATAAAGTGGGATCGGATTTTTTATTAAATGACAGCTTCAGCAGGAACTGGCGTCAGGCGAGAATAACGGATGAAAATCCGGCTATGCGGAGTGAA
>CAZAHZ010000394.1:0-3159 GCA_964485055.1 uncultured Candidatus Cloacimonadota bacterium | reverse complement strand
TTTGGCTTAATATATCGTTTTCTCTACTTGATATACCGTTTTCCCCTGATGATATGTCATTTCTTTGGCTTCCTGAGCTATTTTTTACTGCTGATCTATCACTTCTTTGACTTGATATACCATTTTTCCCTGTCGATATATTATTTCTGCTACAGGATATATCATCTTTCCTTGTCGTGGATTCATTTTCCTTTATGGCGGAATGATTTTATCCGCTTGTGGGATCATTTACTAAAGCCGCGGAGCGATATTTCTTTACCGCGGAGCCATTATTTTTTGCGGTGGAAAGAGATATTATTGTAGTGGTGTTATTTTTTATTACTGTGGAGCTATATTTCTTTACTGTGGGAAGACATTTTATTGCGGTGGAATAGTATTTATCAAACTTGTGTCAATGCTCTGCGTTGTCACAGTGGAAATGGACATTGCCTCAACGAAGAACATAGAGATGAAATAGAAAAGTGGAATAAGTATTTTAGTGAGTTAGAATAATTGTAATTAATGCTAAAGCAATAGCTACGGATATGGTCAAAAAGGTCATCAAATGTTTTGGTTTAAGAATTGGGAGACTACTGAAGAGAATAATTGCAGAAAACAATAATTTAATTAGCCAGAAGAAGCGAAATGAAGATTGAGCATTGAAAATTTCTATTAGAGAGCCGAACCAAATAATCCAGATTGAGAAACCATTTATTAAAATAAATATAATCCAATTTATCCTTTTTCTAAGATTTTCTGCAATCATTATTTGTGAATTATACCTATTTTCAGATTCTGATTTTTCCTTTTTAATTAGAGCTAATTTATCTTCAAGTTGGGCTCTAATTTCCTTTTCTTTTTCGGACACTTCTTTATCGTAACCCAAAGTCTTTTGAAGATCTTTAACAATTTTTTCAACATTATTATTTTGCTGTTTATATTGAGCTAGTGCATCCTCCAGTTTACTTAAATCTGTTCGTAGTTTTTTTAACTCAATGGTAGATGACTTAAGTTTGCTTTCAAGCTCAATATTTTCATCCAATAATTCTTCGGCAATATTTACAAATTGATTTTCAAGCATTTCATCAAGCATTTCGTCATTTTCAATATGCAAAAGGGTTGACATAAAATGGTTGTCTGTTATAATCCTTAAAGCGATATGGGGATTCATATTTTCGAATTTCGAAAGTTTAGCTATTATATTTTCATATTGTGTGTCAAGGTTATTTATGGGAATCATTGATCGTAAAAATGGTTGTGAGATTATCGCGTGGAACGACTTTTCATAATCCTCTTGATTTACAGTACGTACAAGAAGTGGACGATTGATTTGAATCCATTCGTCAGATGTTATACAAAATGGTAAGTAGTGTTTTCCACGTTGTGCTATTCTACCATATTTTGGTAATTTCGAATCATTTGTTAGAAACCATGCTTTTGCATCACTGAAGTGATGCTTATAACCTTTTCTTATTTTTTTGATTAATATACGGTGAAAAGAATCATGCTCTACGATATTTTCATGTAGCTGACCGTTACACATATCATTAAGAATCGACATCTCATCTTTAATTTCCTCACTATTTTCAATTTCTTCTCTGAACTCGTTTGAAACCTGGATATTTAAGGCACTGAGTATTGGTTCTAGATACGACTTCTCATTAATGAATTCCTCAATAGTTAATCCGGTTTGTACAAATTCGTTCCAATATGTGACAATAAAATTATTCGGTTTTAATACTTGAATTGCAATTTCAGCAAGCTGCCGTGGTGTTTTTGGCCGGTGAGAGGAATTTTTAATTCTCCAATTTAGAGAATTGTGAAATTCATCAATTGTTTTAGATGTTACCCAAAGTTCATATTCTAGATCATTAGCATATGTCAATAATGAGTGTACTGCTTTTAATACATAAGCGCCATCTAATCCAACACAAGAATACAAAATGTTGTTATCAAGATATAGTCGTTGACCTGAAATCACATTACGCATCAAATTTGAGCATCTACTATCCAGATGGACGAGATGCCAATAAAAACTACTATTAAATAGATTTACTATATACTTTCGGCGCTTTGGATCACATGACTGTAAAAATAGGGGTAATTCAATCCTTAGAATGTTACCAAGCTCCTTATCTATTCCTTTAATATTCTCAAATATATTATTTTCAATACTATCAAGCCAAATATTTGTTTTTTCTGATTCAGGATATAAAAGTGACACACTTTGAATACCATGTTGGAGCAAGATTTCACTAATAAAATATCTTAAGGCCACATCAATTTCTTTAAAGTGCTCAATAACTAAGGATAATTTTTTATACTTACTTTTTAATTCATAGTGCCACTCAGCATATACATCAACCTCTAATTTTCTAATTTCATTAAGATTTTTGTGTATTTTATCTTTCTGAGAAGCATCTATTATTATTGTGGGAGGAGTACCTCGATTCTTACCGGATTTGTAATCAACGATACCTTTTTCTGATAGACGTCTTGAAGAAGCGTCTATCTCAGCTTCATCAAAATCTAGTAGAAATGTATCTTTGATTATTTCTTTCAATATTGTTGGTGTTGTAGATATACCATTTTCGTAAGATGATAAAGCATCAAGTACAAAGTAATCAAGCACCTGATTTCCATAATCATCAGTATATGACGGATTGAAATGAGAAAGGCGAACTAACCCCTCCTTCATTTCTTGTTTATTGTTTTTGGGATTATAATCAGACATTTACGTCTCCTGATACAAAAAGAATTATTGGTGTCACATCATGTTCCTTAAATAGTTGTCGCCATTTATACAGATTGGTCCTATTCCCAATGTTCATCATACAATCACTCAATCGCCCGATGTGGTGGGCCATGGTGACCGTCTGGAATGGTAGGTTAACCATAACAGATTTAATTTAACCGCCATCATTTTAAAAACAACGAAAATGTACACAAACATTCAACTTTGCCCGTTCTATTGCAATGATGTCCACTCTCAGGTATTTAGCAATTTTTGTGAATTAAAGAAAGTGTCGGAACCGCCGATAATAATAACAGCACGTTGACATTTTTACGCAGAAACTGTGGAATCTTCCGTAATATCATCAGTATTGATTAATACCGTCCAGTTCCATTTACGACCTTGACAATCCTGAGCAAAGGGTGTAATTTTAGGCGCTTTTTAAG
>CAZAHZ010000393.1:0-3165 GCA_964485055.1 uncultured Candidatus Cloacimonadota bacterium | reverse complement strand
AGCCTGGTCACTCTTGACACTTAGTTCATTATAAATCTCAGTATTTGCATTGACAGTAAAATGAGAATCTCCCTGCTCGAGACATTCCGGTAAGGTGATGCTCGACAGCCAGAGGGGAATAAACAGCAGGATCAACAAAGTATATTGCTTCATGTTTTTATTCCTCCCTGATCAATGCTCTTTGGATAAATTCGAGGATAATATCCTCACGCTCAATGAGAAGTTCACCGTATTCTTTATTGCTTAATTTCATCACCTTGCGGATTATTTTCTCTCCGAGATGGGGAAAGATGCACATGGACACCATGTTCAATATCAGTTGCTCAGCCCGTATCTGATGTATTCTCCCGGCTTGATATTCCTGCTCCAGTTCCCTGTTTAATCCATCAATCCAGGAGCGGAAATTACTCTCTTCCAGAAACCGGTCTATTAAATCAGGATTGCGATAAACTTCCATAAATAGAAAACGTACTACTTTGGCGTTTTTGTTGATAGCCCGATAATATTCCCTGAATCCGCGTTCCAGTTTTTCCTGGATACTATCCAGCCCGGCTATATCAAAGCGCAATCGGGCAAGTGTCTTGCCCACAGTTTCATCCAGCACCAGCTTGAATAATCGCTCCTTATGACGAAAATAATAGTGCAAAGCTGATTTGGATATCCCTGCCCGGTCTGCGATGCTTTGCATCCGCGTCCCGTCATACCCCTTGGTAGTAAACTCCTCGATCGCTGCTGCCAGTATCCGTTCTTCCGGCTGCAACTCCTCATTATTTTTATGCTCATCCATATTTACACCTCCGCTGCATTAAGACCATTCAGTCAGACCATATAGTCTAACCATGAAGTCAGTTGCTTATCTGCCCTTTATTATGTCAATCAAAACCCCGGCAATTGTTATTTTTTATTGAGATATAGTAGATTTTAAAAAAACTTCTAATATATTGATAATAAGACTTTAAAGATAAGATAGAAATAAAATAGTCAAAATATATTTGACTAAATATGGAGAGAATTCATATTTTGTCCAGGAAGGTGAAAGATGTTAGATAATGTTTATATAATAAAGAACCAGAGCCAGTTGAAGGCATTGGGAACAGAATTAAAATTGAGCATAATAAAAAATCTGATCAAAGATGCCTTAACCTGCCAGCAATTATCTGAAATATTGCACACAAGTAAACAGAAAGTGCACTATAATCTTAAGGATTTATTAGCTGAGGATCTGATCAGTCAGATTGAGGTTCCCGGAAATGATAAGGAAAAGCATTACCAGGCAAAGGCAAGGAACTATGTAATAGATTTTTTACTGGGAAGTGAGATCAGCAGTGGAATAAATTATGGAAATCGTGATTTGATCACGAAAATCATCGAGCAGGAGCATGGACTTGACTTGGATCGTATTGCCGAAGGGATAGTCAGCAGCAGCTTGAAATTGAAGGAAGGTGAACGCTTGCTGATAGTAACCGGCAGTTTCAATATGCCGCTGGTGGAGAAAATTCAGTTGGTAGCCGTGAGTAAAGGAGTAGAAGTTACCTTATTATATCGAGATCAGGAATTTTTACGACAGAAGCAGGAAGAATTCGACCTGGGATCATATAAAAGAGATTATAACAGATTTAATCGGCTTTTAAACGAGCACGATGTGTACCTCTATCTTAATGGTGAATCCCGCTATATAAAATGCCTGGATACCGATAAGCAGAAGATCCGGCAGAATTCACAGTCAGAGAGCCTGGAAATCATCAAACGCCAGGAAATAAGAGTGGCAATGATGCCGGGATTACTGAATGATTCTTTAAGTGAGGATAATATCCGGAATGAGATAAGCTTCTGGCAGGCGCTGGATGTGGATTATCAGCGTTTGCGGACCGAAACGGATGAAATGATAGAAATGTTTGCAGAAAGTAAGGAGATAGTTATTCGCAAGAATGGAAATGAATTCCAGGCAAAGATTGGGGCAATATTTGGTGAATATGGTTCTTTTGGTGATTCGCAGTACCAGAGTTCGACAATCAATCTTCCAGGTGGGGAGGTGTTGATCGTACCGGAACGGGGAAGCATTTCCGGAACAATCAGGGGAAATAAGGCATATATCAACGGGGAATTGGTATTAAAACCCATAGTGGAGATCAAACAAAACCGGATAGTGAGCTACCAGGCAGAAAAGAATAGAGATTTGATCAAGTCTGCGATCAAAGAAGGTGGAGAAGACGGAGCGGAAATAGCTTTGATCTGCCTGGGAACGAATTACCGCATCGGTCTGAGTAGCCTGGATTTGCAGCATATCAATAAGAGCAAGGGACTGCTGACAGTTTACTGGGGCAATAACACCATGCTGGGCGGAGAAGTGAAAGGTAAACTGGAGTGGCAGATACAAATAGAAAAGCCAAAAATTATAAAAGGAGAAAGAAGTAAAAAATGAAAAGAATACTTGTAATGTTAGTGGCATTATTTGCGATAAGTACACTTTATAGTGAATGGATAGTGGATGAGAGTTTTGAAAGTGGAAGTATTCCAGGAGATTGGACAATATACAACGGAGATGAAGGCTCAACCTGGAGTGCATACGAAAGCGAAGATTATGCCTATGGTGGGAGCTGGAGTGCTTTCACAGATAGTTATTATCCGGAGAATGAAGATAACTGGCTTATTTTACCGCAAACAGAGATCAGTGCCGGAGATTCCGTATCCATGTATATCCGATCCTGGTATAGTACAGAGGATTTTGAATTACTCGTTTCCGTCGAGTCGAATGCGATCAACGATTTCGATGATGAATTGATCAGTGTTGAAGGTCAAGGCACTGACTATACGCAATACATTTTTGATTTGAGCGAATATGCCGGACAGTCAATCTATGTGGGTATTCACTGGATGTGCGATACTTACGGATTGCTGGCTGATAATGTTAAGCTTGGTCAGGGCGAAGTTATCGAACCTGAAATGGATTTACCTGATAATTTCACTTTTGAACAGGGAACAGTTCTAAGCGTGGATTTCAGCGATTATATCACAAATGCAGTCCCGGAATCTTCCCAATTATCTGTAAGTGGAAATGAACAGGTGGATGTTGTGGTAGAAGGTTTTCTGGTCACATTCAGTTGCTTGAACTGGTATGGTTCCGATGAAATGATATTCACGCTGGAGGATGATCAGGGCAACAGC
>CAZAHZ010000392.1:0-3166 GCA_964485055.1 uncultured Candidatus Cloacimonadota bacterium | reverse complement strand
GAATATAATTCAATCCAGAGCTGGAAGCTATGGGTACGCACCAAGAAGCGTGACTGGTGACTGGTGACTGGTGAGAAGAGGAATAGAGGGGGAGTGCATTAATAGTTGACAATTTTAACTGTGAATTTACAGTTGGGATGGTGGAGAATAGTGGAAAAGGGGAATATTCTCACAAAGCATCCGTTAAGTTCTGGAATGAATTATGCTTAAATAATATTTATGAAAAAAGAGAAAAGAAATATTTCGGAGGATAAGATGAAAAAGTCATTAATTTATTTACTCACAATTTTCTTAACCTTAGTAATACATGCTGAGGTGATAGAGATCAATGGTAATGAGTTTAGTGTAAATGTATTAAGCTCAAATGAGCAATCAAGCGTAATCGAGCTGCAATTGGGCAGTTTTGAGCGAGAAGCCGTAACAATCGAGGGTGAGACCTGGTGGAGAGTGGGAATTGCTGGCGAGAGCCGGACAATGACAGCTGGCAGCCCGGAAGTGCCGCGGATAGTCCGTAATCTGGCAATACCTGATGCGGGATTGATGCAGGTGGAAATAATCAGCAGTGACTATGTGGAATATGAGATGCCGGTAGCTCCGAGTCGCGGGATACTTTTGCGTAATATTGATCCGGCGACAGTGCCTTATGAATTAGGTGAACAATATAATGAGGACAGATTTTATCCTGAGAACCTGGCAGCCTTGCAGACACCTTATATATTCAGGGATATCAGGGGAATAGCCTTAGATATCATGCCGCTGCAGTATAATCCGGTAAGTGGAGTATTGCGGGTTTATACGAATCTGACTCTTTCGGTGATCAATAGAGGTATAGACACAGTAAATATCAAAGAGAACCGCAGCGAGATACGGCAAGAATTTTTGAACTTATACAGCCAGAGGTTCGTGAACTGGAATGAATATTTATCTGTTTTGCGTTATGACCAGATAGACGAGACAGCAGGCAGAATGATCGTGATCTGCTATACAGATTTCATGGATGAGATGCAGCCTTTTGTGGACTGGAAGAATCAGAAAGGGATTCCGACGACACTGGAAGATGTAAGTGCTATTGGCAATAATTCAACCAGTATCCAGAATTTTATTACCACAGAATACGAGGCAGGAGATGGACTGGTCTGGGTATTACTGGTAGGTGATAATGCCCAGGTAGCCACAAAGGTCTATTCAGGTGCCGGAGGCGATCCGCAATATACCTATCTGGAAGGTGGCGACAATTATTCCGAGATCTTTATCGGGAGATTTTCAGCGGAGACAGAAGCCCAGGTGGAGACCCAGGTGGAGCGGTCAATATATTATGAACGAGACGTGGCAGATGGCGACTGGATGCAGAAAGGAATAGGGATAGCCTCAGCTCAGGGAGCCGGACAGGGACATTATGGTGAAGCAGATTATGTGCACATGGGCTATATCCGTGATGATTTGCTGGCTTATGGTTATCTGGAAGTAGATGAGATATATGACACAAATGGTGGAAATGCGACCATGGTGGCAAATGCCTTGAATGAGGGACGGGGAATAATCAATTATTGCGGACATGGATCAAATACCTCCTGGGTATCAACGGGATTTTCCAACAGTCATGTAGATGCCTTGACCAATGACTATATGCTGCCATTTATTAGTACGATAGCCTGCGTAAACGGTAATTTTACAGGTATAACCTGTTTTGCTGAAGCCTGGATGCGGGCGACCAATGGAGATGCACCAACCGGTGCTACAGCCATATTTGCGGCATCTATCAATCAAAGCTGGGCACCTCCGATGTATGCCCAGGATGAGTCTATTGATCTGATGTGTGCAGAAGAGCTGAACACACTGGGTGGATTATGGTTCAATGGCGTATCCTATATGCTGGATGAGAGTGGCGATGATGCCATGGCAAAGACGTGGCATATATTTGGAGATCCTTCTTTGCAGGTACGGACAATGATACCTGTAGCGATGGAGATAGACCATTTGCCGACAGCTTTTATCGGATTACCGATTTTTGACGTTTCCACGGATGCACCAGGGGCAATGTATTGCCTGACATATATGGGAATGATCATAGATAACGGCTATGCGGATGAGAATGGCTCCTTCGTTATAGATATGACAAATGCCCCGGTAGAACCGGCTGATCTAACCTTGACAATAAGTGGATATAATAAGATAACATCAGAGGAAATACTCCAGTTATTACCTAATGAAGGACCATATCTTCTGCTTCATGCTTACGAGATAGATGCTGGAGGTGACGAAATAATCAATGCAGGTGAAACAGTGAATGTGAGCCTGAATATTGAGAATCTGGGCAGCGATCAGGCAACTAATACAATATTGACATTGGAAATAGAAGACCAGTATATCACAGTAACAGACGGAGAAGAAGATTTAGGAAATGTATCCTCAGAGACGCTGCTTGATTTAACAGATATATTCAGTTTTGATGTATCGGAAGAGATAAACTTTGGGCATCCCTTTGAGATGACAATCACAATGAGCTGCGATGAAGATGAATGGGTGGAGATATATCTCCTGGCGAGTTATGCACCTCCAGGATTATGGATCACACCGGAAAACCTGGATTTTGAACTCGTACGTGGAGATATTGGAATCGGGCAAATGGAAATATCCAATTATCGCGATGAACCAGTTTTTTACAGCCTGCGAACTGAAGCAGTGACGGGGAGAAGTATAGAAAATTCTTTAGTGGATTGTAATACGCATCATTTTGAGCCAGGTCAGAACGTAACCTGGAACTTCTCTATAGCCAATAACAGCATTGATGATGAATGGATCGAAGGAGCAATGATCGATTTCCCGGAGGGAGTGAACATTGTATCGGTAACAGACTTTATAGGCGGATCGGGCGGACCATTGGAATGGGATGGAGTCAGCGGAGACGGCGTCGAGATAAACTGGTTTGGTGAGACTCCAAACGGTTATGGCAGACTTCGGGACGGCGAGACAGCATATTGCGATATAGAAGTAGAGATCAATCAGGGCTTTACGGGAGAATTGATGATGGAGTGGCGGATAAATGGAGACGGATATGGAGCGCTACCTCATGATCTGTTTGGTGAGATCGTGCTTGATTTTCCATTAAGCTGGATCATCCTGAGTGAATTTGAAGGAGAACTGGGCTATGGAGAAGCAGCGATAA
>CAZAHZ010000391.1:1115-3172 GCA_964485055.1 uncultured Candidatus Cloacimonadota bacterium | reverse complement strand
ATTAATAACTGGTGGAGCTGGCTTTATAGGATCAAATTTTATTAAATTTGTACTATTAAATACAGCGAATCATGTTATTAATATTGATGCTTTAACTTATGCGGGGAATCTGGAGAATCTGGCGGATATAGCAGGTGATCCGAGATATACATTTATCAAGGCGGATATAACTGATAAAGAGGCTTTGCAGAAGATCGGGGAAGAACATCCCGAGATTGATTACATAATCAATTTTGCAGCGGAATCGCATGTTGACAGGAGTATAATCGAGCCGAACCAGTTTGTGCTGACTAATGTGGTGGGGACGCAGAATCTATTGAATCTGGCACTGGAATTGAAGGTTAAGAAATATGTGCAGATTTCTACTGATGAGGTTTATGGTGCATTAGGCGAGACGGGGAAATTTGTTGAGACAATGGCTCTTGACCCCAGTTCGCCATATTCAGCTTCGAAAGCAAGTGCCGATTTACTGGTGCTGGCGTATCATAAAACCTTTAATTTGCCGGTGAATATTACGCGATGCTCAAATAATTATGGACCTTACCAATTTCCTGAAAAACTGATACCACTCATGATCAATAATGCGAGACAGGATATACCATTGCCGGTTTACGGTACGGGGATGAATGTGCGGGACTGGATCTATGTGGAAGATCACTGCCGGGGAATATTGATGACACTGGAGCAGGGCAGAGATGGGGAAATCTATAATTTTGGGGGAAATGCCGAGAAGCCGAATCTGGAGATTGTGAAGCTGATCCTGAATAAACTGGGGAAAAGCGAAAAATTGATCTCATACGTGGAAGACAGAAAGGGGCATGACTGGCGATATGCGATAGATTTTTCCAAAGCGAAGCAGGAATTTGACTGGCAGCCACGGATTGGTTTTGAAGAAGGGATGGGAAAGACAATCAACTGGTACATGGAAAATCTGAAATGGATGGAGAAGGTGATCTCAGGGGAGTACCTTAGATTTTATGCTCAAAACTATAAAGAAAAAGTTTAGCCACGGATTACACGGATTAACACAGATAAGAGAAGAGCGTTTTTTTAATATAAGTGCGAAATAAATTATATATAAGGATATTGAGATGTTTTTTGTTACTCTGCAACCTTTTAATTATAGTAAAAAAAGAAAAATTCTTAGCCACAGATGACACGGATTAACACGGATAAGAAGTATTACTAGTGAGAGATTTAAGGCAAAATAAAACGATAGTAATTGATGAATGGAAAAGAATAAGGGTACTGATGATAATTGAACAATTTAATAAGAAACAAAAATCTGTGTAAATCAGTGTAATCGGAGGCTTAAGATGGACTCGATTTTATATCAAGATTTAACTGATAAGATTATTGGATGCTTTTACACTGTTTATAATGAACTTGGTTATGGGTTTCTGGAAAAAGTCTATGAGAATTCAATGATGATTGAACTTAGGGAATCTGAGCTTTCTGCAGAAAATCAGGTTGAAATTGGGACTTTTTATAAAGGGCAAATTGTCGGTGTATATTATGCTGATATTGTTGTTGAGAAAATAGTCGTGATAGAATTAAAAGCACATGATTTGTTGAGAATGGAAGATAGTGCCCAACTATTACATTATTTGAAGGCGACAGGTAAAAAAGTAGGATTGCTGATGAATTTTGGAAAAAAACCTGAATTTAAGAGAGTAGTTTATTAGCCACGGATTACACGGATGAACACAGATAAGAGAGTAAGAAAATTTTAGTTGCAATACATATAGATCATTGTAAGTAATATGTCATTAATGGAAGAAAGAGCTTTGCCACAAATCGTAGGTATAAAATTGATAAAGGATATTAACGGCGGAATGAAACAAATATTACTTTCAAAAATTTATGGTTTCTTATCAGTGTTTATCTGTGCAATCTGTGGCTAAAAGAAAGGGGGGATTGTGTTAGAGAAAAATATGGTAAATAAAAAAAGCTTGAAGCAAGCGAAGAGTTTATTAATTATCACCTCAATAAATAACAACAATTCTTATCAGTGTTTATCTGTGCAATCTGTGGCTAAAAGAAAGGGGGGATTGTGT
>CAZAHZ010000391.1:0-1015 GCA_964485055.1 uncultured Candidatus Cloacimonadota bacterium | reverse complement strand
AGCTTGAAGCAAGCGAAGAGTTTATTAATTATCACCTCAATAAATAACAACAATTTTTATCAGTGTTTATCTGTGCAATCTGTGGCTAAAAGAAAGGGGGGATTTTGCGCGGCATAATATTAGCCGGTGGTGCTGGGACGCGGTTGCATCCGTTGACATTTACGGTTTCGAAGCAGCTTTTGCCTGTTTATGATAAGCCGATGATCTATTATCCGCTGAGTGTGTTGATGCTGGCTGGGATACGGGAGATATTGATCATTTCCACACCGCAGGATCTACCGAACTTTGAGCAACTATTCGGCACTGGCGAGCAACTGGGGCTATCATTCAGTTATGCCGAGCAGCCTAAGCCGGAAGGTCTGGCACAGGCATTTATCATTGGAGAAGAATTTATTGGAGATAACAGCGTATGCATGATCCTGGGAGATAATATATTTTACGGGCAGGGATTGCGTGAGAAAGTACGAAATGCTGCTGTTTTGAAAGAAGGAGCTATTATATTCGGTTACAATGTACAGGATCCGGAACGTTATGGTGTAGCTGAATTTGATGACAATATGAATGTGATCTCTCTTGAAGAAAAGCCGAAACATCCCAAATCGTCTTACGCAGTTACAGGACTTTATTTCTATGATAATCAAGTAGTTGAATTGGCAAAAAAACTGAAACCTTCAGCACGGGGAGAACTGGAGATCACAGATTTAAATAAATCATACCTTAATCAGAAGCAATTAAAACTAGAGATTTTAGGACGTGGTTATGCCTGGCTGGATACAGGAACACATGATTCTCTTCTGGACGCTGCCAAATACGTGGAGATAATAGAAAAACGGCAGGGTTTAAAAATATCCTGCATAGAAGAAATATCCTGGAGATTGGGATATATTACTACAGAGCAGTTGAAGAGTATTGCGGAGAGCTATGGGAAGAGTGCGTATGGGGAGTACTTACGAGGAATAGTAAGTAATTGAAAATTGAAAATGAAAAATTGAAAATTAAATGTAAAAAAATATAA
>CAZAHZ010000390.1:0-3174 GCA_964485055.1 uncultured Candidatus Cloacimonadota bacterium | reverse complement strand
ATCTGCCTGTTAGTGCTGTTATGAAAATCTATAGCTTCCACGGGGCAAACCGGCAGGCAGGCTCCGCAACCCACGCAAAGTGCTTCCTCCACTTCAGCCTTATCACCCTTCATCACGATGGCGTCTTTGGGACAGGCGGATATGCACTTCTGGCAACCGTCACAGATTTCCTCATGTACAAAGGCAAGCTGAGGATCCACGTCAAATTCCTTCTGTGCTAATGTCACCATCACTCTTGCAGCGGCTGCACTTGCCTGTGCCACTGTATCCGGGATGTCCTTTGGTCCCTGAGCTGCTCCGCAGATAAACACACCTTCGATATTTGTATCCACCGGCTTGTATTTGGGATGTGCTTCCTGCAAAAAGCCGTCTGAACTCTTTGTTAATTTCAAAAAGTTGACTATCTTCTCCGTAGAATCATTAGGTCTCAGCCCGTTAGATAATACCACCAGGTCAAATTCGCTTTCTATTATCTGGCGAGAAAGTGTATCTTCCGCTTTTAACAGTACTTTTTTGCTGTTATGCACTTCATTCAATTCTGCTACTTTTCCCCTGATAAATTTGATACCTAATTGCTGGGATCGTTTATAATATTCCTCAAAGCCTTTGCCATAAGCCCTGATATCTGTGTAAAAAATATAAATATCCTTTTCCGGTTTTGCCTGCTTTAATAATGAAGCAAGTTTCACGGCATACATGCAGCATACCCGCGAGCAGTATTCCCTGCCGGTCTGCTCATCACGCGAGCCTACGCATTGAATGAAAGCAACTTTTTTGCCCACATCCCGCGGAGGTATCTTCTCCGTGATATGATCCACGATCCGTTCCATCTCCAATCCGGTCACCACATTTTCCAGTTTATCATAATTGAACATCGGTTTCTCTGCCGGATCAATCGTATCGTAACCAGTCGCAACTATTATATTATCTACCGTAAAGTGTACTTTCTCAGGTTTCTGACTGAAATCTATCACCTGCTGCGGACATATTTCTTCGCATTTATTACATGAGCCGTCCACAAAATGCAGGCACACGCTTTCATCTATTAGATATTTGAATGGAATTGCCAAAGCTGCCGGAATATAGATTGCCTTACGGTTCATGATCCCCTGTTCCCATATATTAGGAGCACTAACAGGACATTCCTGCACGCATTTCTCACAGATCAGGCATTGATCCATATCTATCTCAGGCTTGATATAACGCGGTTTCTTTTCCACTGTGATCTCAAAATGCAGCCGGTGTCCAACCGTATTCACAATCTCGGAATTGGTAAATAATGTAATATTAGGTTCATCCTGCACTGCTGCCATTTTGGGTGAAATAATGCACGCAGAACAATCTTCGGTAGGAAAGGTTTTAGTCAAGATCGCCATCTTACCGCCGATAGTAGGCTCTTTTTCCACCAGATAAACCTGATTGCCTGTGGCTGCCAGGTCCAGAGATGCCTGAATTCCTGCTATTCCACCTCCGATCACCAGCACTCGATTGCCCATTTCTATCTTTTTCTTTGCCAGGCTGTAATCTTCTCTTACCTTATTTACTCCGGCATTGACCAGGTCTTTTGCTTTTTCAGTTGCTTCTTCCGGTCTGTCACGGTAGGGCCAGGAGCAATGCTCACGCAGGTTGACAAGTTCCATCACAAAGGGATTCAAGCCTGCCTTCTCCATTGTTGCCATAAAGGTCTTTTCATGAAAATGTGGTGAACACGAAGCTATCACCACACGGTTCAAGCCCTTGTCTTTCACTTCCTCCATGATCAGCTTCTGTCCCGCGCCGGAGCACATATTGGAATGTATCTGCACCACGGTTACATCATCTTTGCCTTCCGTAAATTTCTGCACTTCCGGTAAATCAATGGTTTTGGATATGTTCCCGCCACACTGGCAGAGAAATACTCCTATCTTCTTTTCACCCATTTTGCCCTCATATTTTATCTTTATTATTTATAATTGAATTATTGATCATATTACTCTTAATTACTTTTTTCAGAGTAGATGACACCACAAGGGAATTACAACCTACTTCTTCTCTATCATTTACCTTAATTATCCGCTTATGATTTCGAACCAAACAACCCCCTTTTTCTTTCCTGATATTCCTGACATTACAAAATTCTGTCTTTGAGCGTAATTAAAAAGTATTTTCACGGTTTTCATGTCAAGCAGAAATCTATCTCAGGCTGGGACTGGTTACTTGTGACTTGTGACTGGTGACTGGTGACTTGTGACTTGCGTAGCCAGACCATCCTGGTCTGGATTACATTATATTATATTTGATTTCTACTCACGTCTCACGAATTCCCAGTCCAGTCCTAAAATAGTTTACTGCTTTATTCAGCAAATCATTTCTTTATGATTTCTCCCTTTTCTTAACTCCCATGGACAGAATTGACTTAATAGACAGGATAGACAGATAATTATATATAGTCCATCAAGTCCATTCCGTCTATCTAAGTGATTTGTCTTTTTCTCCTTTACTCTTCTGATTCACTTTCTTTAATAATTCCTCTTTCCTAATCCTGAAAAGTTTTTCGGAGAACCCTCCATTTTCTTTAAAATCATTTGCCAACCTCATCACCTGTTTACTCAAAAGAGATGACGCTACCTGGATAAGTATGATAGCAGTATTTGCCGAATATTCCGGATAGAGACTTTTATATTCATCGCCGGCAACTGATCTGCATTGACCTGTTATCCATTCAGCGACCTCATCTGCAGTTTGGCATTTCTTATTTATGAGAGCTTTCCAGCGAGGATCATCATTTTTCCATTGTGCCAGATGACGATGCCGAAGATAATCGTCATAATCAAGTCTTAATTCTTCCAGACTCGCCCGTGCCACTTGAGTCAGCTTTATTTCTGTTTTTTTAGAAGTTGCTGAAGCCAGAGAACCTTCAGCAATATTCTGCACTCCACTTCGGGCAGCCTGGATCATCTGGTCAGTAGTTCTGCTGTATTTATCAATATACTTGTCACAAAATCTTACAGTGATATCATATACAAGTTGAGCTATCTGAAAACTGAGAAGATGACGATATCCACCATGGGTATCAATAATATCAGTCATATTCCCTCCCTCGTATATTGATTTTTCTTATTCAATAATAATTATTATTTCCCATCAAGGCAAGTTATTTTTATAACCAGCAATTTCTGCTTTACCATTTTAATT
>CAZAHZ010000389.1:0-3184 GCA_964485055.1 uncultured Candidatus Cloacimonadota bacterium | reverse complement strand
GATTTAGAACGCCCAAAAGGTTTCAAGTAAAAAATGTATCGCTCAGGTTAGGTTAAATATAAATCTTTTCTGGCTGAAATAAGATTTCTGCATATAAACAGAATCTCTTTCAACTTGATGTGGAGTCTTAATTTTATTCTTTATTCTGAAGATTTCCCTGCTGGTGGTGATTTTTACAATTTTATGCGCAGAATGGGACCAGTTATTGAATATAAAATTAAAGACAATCAATTTGTAAGTTTCCGCTATCTCTGGACTCACATCTCTAACGGTCAGGGTATGAAAAGTTTTAATCCCTCATATGATGCCCAGGGAATTAGTATTTCACTAAAAAACCACATTTTAATTCCGATGAATAACTCTAAATAGCGTTTCCGGCTTTTCTGAATAATAGCACCCCCATGGCTGACTCGAACAGCCGATCTTTTCCTTTGGAGGGATCCTCTGATAACTATCTATCTTATTATCTATGTTATAGTTAAAATCTTTTCAATTTTTCATATGCAATAAATTAGCAACAGGCAAAATCTAATAATTCAGGCTTTACTAAATTTTGACAAGTGGATATATATAAATGGAATTTTATGATAAATTAATTTTTTTCTTGCAAAGATAATCATTTATTGAAAATTATAATTTTGTAGATTAAAAAAGAATTGAGGTATTTATACTAAGTTCTAATTAATTATGAAGCTCATACAAGAATACTATGTAATATTAATTAGATAGCGTATAATTGGAATATCTGCAATGAATTATATAGTAGTAAATAAAAGAGAATATAGTGAAGATGAAGTCCTGCACATTGCCGGTTCGGGAGAATCTGCAAAACTAACTGTGGAGTTTGACAAAGAAATGAAGATATTTATTGCTGGGTATGCAAAGTTAAGAGGAGTGTGATGAAGCGTAGAATCAGCATAACCACTTATGTAACTCTTAATCGGGATAAATTACTAGTAAGTTGCTAAGTCTATATTCTACGTTGCTTTTACCTATGTAACTGTTATGTAACTGGAGGTTAAATGAAGAGTTGGGAAAAGAGATGCTTAGAATTACTAAATAATAGTCTTGAAAGCGTACCCACTGAGTTAAATGAATTGGATTGGAAAGAAAAATTATCGACTAATACACAACGTCTATCTGAACATATTTCAGCGTTTTCCAATCTAGATAATGGAGGTTTCATGGTTTTTGGGTTTAATGATTCCGGAGCATATACTGGAATCATTAGTGATGATTGCAAAGAGATAATTAAAAAAATTGGTAATATCGCACGAGATTCATTACAACCACCTATCATTATCAAGCATTCAATTTTGCATTACATTGAACAACCATTTCTTGCAGTATACATTCCATCAAGTCAGTTTAGACCAGTACATATGAGAGGGAACGATATATATCATTGCTATACGAGATCTGCTGGACAAACAAGAAAAATGTCACGACAAGAAGTTGCCTCATTGATTTCTAAAACTGCAAATATTGATTTTGAGTCTGGCATTGCTAGGCATAACTGTACGAAAGAAGAAGTTGTTCGTTTCTTAGACTTTGACAGCTACTTCAGGCTATTAAAACTGCCACTACCTGAATCCAAAGATGGGATAATCCATAAGATGAGAGATGAGAAGTTTATTATTCAAAATTCAGATGATTTTTACTCTATTACAAATTTAGGTGCTTTACTATTTGCGAAAGATCTTAATAAATTTGAAAGAATCAAGAGAAAAGCGGTTCGTGTCGTAATCTACAATGGCATTAATAAGTTAATTGCAAAATTGGAACAAATAGGTAGAAAAGGATATGCCTCAGCATTTGAAGGGTTAATCAACTTCATTATTTCTCAGCTTCCAACTAATGAAACTATAACAAAAATCTTTAGGGAAGAATCGAAAATTTATCCTGAGGTAGCTATTCGCGAATTGGTAGCCAATGCAATTATTCACCAGGATTTTACTATTACTGGATCCAGCGTAATGATCGAGATTTTTAATAATAGGATAGAAATTACTAATCCAGGAACACCCCTTATTGATATTCATAGATTTATTGATGCTGCACCACAATCACGTAATGAATCTGTAGCATCATTTCTCCGCAGGATTAAAATTTGTGAAGAACGGGGTTCTGGAATCGATAGGGTTATATTTAATGTTGAATTGTATCAATTGCCTGCCCCAGAGTTTATTCGAGAAGAGAATGCGACAAAAGTAATTCTATATTCCTACAAAGAATTATCAAAAATGTCTAAAGAAGATCGAATAAGGGCTTGCTATCAACACGCTTGCTTAAAATATGTACAAAGAGAACAAATGACAAATAAATCAATCCGAGAGCGTTTTAAAATATCAGACAAGAATTATCCAATGGCTTCAAGAATCATTAAAGAGGCTCTGATCTCGAAATTGATAAAGGATGCAGATCCTAAGAGTAAATCTCGAAAACATGCAGCCTATCTTCCTTTTTGGGCTTGATCTAATTTTGCATTTTACGCCAAGAGGTTTTGTGATAGTAAATAAGCAGGCTTATGTAACCGTAATCTGGATTAATTGTTTAATATTATGCTAACTCATTATAATATTAAGGAATTACGAATGTAATGGTTATGTAACTGGAGGGCTAATGAATAACCAATATTTTCAAATTTTAAGCAAGATTTCTGATCCAAATTTACGATTGTTATTGGAGATTTTGGGAAAAAAAACGATCCCACTCTAAGAGTAGAATTATTGTCAGAGATCAAAAATATGATCCATTCGAAAGAACGAGATGGTTTCCTTGCCAGGTTTGCTATCAAAGACTTTGATGATTGATTAAATGTATTGGAAGAGGATGAACAATCCGGGTATCAATCGGCAGATTTCTATGCCAAGCCAATGCTGGAAATTCTTATGAATAAAAAAGATGGCTTGGAGTCTAAAAAGCTCATTAAGCTTGTTTTAGAAAGAGTAAAAGGGCATATAACCCTGGCAGCTTATCAATAGCTTCGTCCTGAATAATCCGACAAGATAGAGCCATTAAATGTGACCATATGTGACCATATGTGACCATAATGTGACCGCCGAATTAATTGTTTAGTATATGTTTAACCTCCCTTGGTCACTTTTTTGGCGATTTCTGAATATACATACCCCTATATTTAACTTTTAAAAAATTTAACTTCCTATTGTATTGCAGTCAAGCG
>CAZAHZ010000388.1:0-3185 GCA_964485055.1 uncultured Candidatus Cloacimonadota bacterium | reverse complement strand
TTTTCCATGTTCAGTTCGGAAGATGTACATGATATACCCCCTCCTTCAAAACCACATACATTACTTTCAACTACTACATCTTCCATGATCAGGTTGCAATAATACATATACGCTCCACCTCCATGGGATGAGGAATTATTATCCCTGATCAAAGTTGAGGTAAGATTTGCGGAAGAATTCGTTCCAAAATATAATCCGCCACCATTATTAGCCTGATTATTAATAATTCTTAAATTATTCAGAGTAGGACTTGCATTATTACCACAGTATATGCCTCCTCCCTCCGATGTGGTTTCTCCGTTTATTATTGTGAATCCCGATAAAACTGAATTGCTGCCCTCGCAACTGTCAAAAGTAACCACTCTTCCGTTCTGTCCTCCATCTATCACAGTCAGTGAAATATAACTCGTATCCTGAGTGGTATAATACAGCGAACCCAGTGTTATCGCCTTGCCAAGAAAATTGATGTTCTCTTCATATACTCCCGGTGATACTATGATCACATCACCATTTATGGCTTCCTCTATCGCTCCCTGTATCGTTTCTGACACTTCCGGTACAGTAATAATTTGCCTTGTGACCTCTGCAAACAGACAAATACTTGATAAACATAACACCACTAAGAGAAAATGTCTTGTGCTCATTTTTCCTCCTTTATTCTTCTATTTTCCTCTTTTTTTATTCATAATTTTTTATTTTAAAAGGATGACTTTTTTCACGTCTTCAAATGCTCTGCTTTTTATCCGGACAAAATAAATCCCGCTGTTCTGACCACCGGCTTCCCATCTGAAATCATGCTCACCTTCTTCCTGCTCTTCATTCATGAGTGTCGCCACTTTCTGTCCCCGGATATTGTAAACCTCAATTCTGGTCTTTCCTGCCTCCGGTAATTGATATTTGATCGTTGTCTCCGGATTGAAGGGATTCGGGTAAACACACACTGATCCTGATTGTGGCACGATCCCTTCCTCATCATTATCAACCTCAGGAACATACTCATAAGCTCCCATATCCGGAGCAGACCCAAAATAATCACCCTCTTCCATAACCAATATCAGATCACCTTCATATTCAAAATACGCCGTTCCGGCATCTATACAGGGTGAACCTTCCTGCAAGGTATAATTCCCATTCTCCGCATCTACAAAAAGCGGATCCTCCATGATGTTTCCAAACAACCAGTTCGTGTTATACCAGCCACTAAATCCCTCTTCGCCACCGTTTATATCTGAATACCCAATAACTGCTTCTACATCAGAAAAATCAAATAAGTAAATTTCTTCCGGCATGTTATCCCAGAATAAGCTGTTTACAATTCTCACTTCTTCTCCATTACATATACAGGCACCACCACCACCCGGTTCTCCCGCAATATTATTGGCAATAGTCAGATTTAAGAGATTTATTGATTCCGAAATATTATAGAGGCACATTCCTCCACCTGCATTTCCTGCTGTATTATCCGTGATAATGAGATTTTTCAAAGTTTGATTAGCACAATTATTTTGATAGATACCACCTCCTTCATATACTGCATGATTGTTGATTATTTTCAGGTTTTCAAGAATTGGATTGGATTGGTCACAATAGATTCCTCCCCCCTCATTATTATATCCATTAGTTATTGTTAAACCGCATACCTTAATATTATCAACATTCTCCATATAAATAACCGAACTATTTCCCCCTGCATCTAAAATAACATTCTCACGGTTCTCACCATGAAGTATGATATTCTCCGGTAAATAGACCGGAAAACTCTCTCCTGTAGTCGCGGTTGAATATATTCCTTCTTCCAGATAAATAGTCCTTGGCTCTTCTGCCGTTGCCAATACCATAGATAATGCGTGCTCGATTGTCCTGAACGCTGATCCGCTATTAAGACCGCTATTTGTATCATCACCACTGGGTGAAACGTAAAGGTCAGCAGCAATCTGTGGTAAGATCCCGGTAAGGATATCGAATGTTATTATATTCATCGGATTAGCATAAATTCTATTGGGATGTAAAACACTGAAGGTTGTCAGATATACTTCCAATGGATTATTATAGCGAGAATAAATATCTTTTCCACAGTAGATATCGGCGTCATTCAAATAAATACTGCATCTTTTCTGAAGTTCTTCCGCAAAATATACCGGACTATAGGCGTATAATCCACCACCCGTCTCGGCATAGTTCTCCGTTATGGTTACATTCTCTAAATATAAAACACCATCATTGAGTATTCCTCCACCTCGTTCTGCTTGATTCTGATGGATAAAAACATTCTTAAATGTATCATCACTATAGTATGAACTATAATATCCACCACCATCATCGTTTGCGGTGTTATTCTCTATCAGCACATCTTCTATATGCAGAAATGTACCACTGTTACTGATACCGCCTCCTTTGTACTCAGCAGCATTATTTCGGATTATGCTTTCTTCCATGATCATTTCGCAGTAATACCAGTATGTTCCACCACCTCCATAATTTGCAGAATTATTCTCCACCAGCAGATGAGAAACTATTCCTGTACACGATTCTCCAAAATAGAAACCACCACCGGCATACTCGGCATGATTATCAGATATCCGCAGATTATTTAAAGTCGGGCTGCAGTAATCATCTGCAAAAATTCCACCACCTCTGCTTGAGGTGTTCCCGTTCCTTATAGTAAATCCCGTTAATACAGAATTGTTTCCTTCTTCGCTCTCAAAAGTTACTACACTGCCATTTTGTCCGCCATCTATCACCGTCAGTGATATATAACTCGTATCCTGCGTGGTATGATATAGCGAACCAACTGTTATGGCTTTTCCCAGAAAATTGATGTTTTCTTCATATATTCCCGGCGCTACTAAAATCACATCATCATCAAAGGCAACATCTATCGCTCCCTGAATTGTCTCGTAATCAGCCGGTACATAGATATCTCTCCGACCTGATACCCCTGCCGATAAAATCATTAACAAACTCAAAATAATAATGATTGTAATCCCTTTTTTCATCTTTCCTCCTTTATCGCTAAAGTTCTGATTATTCTCTCTGCTCCATTTTAAAAAATGGACAATTACTATAATACTGTCAAGAAAAATTATTATTATTAACAAATTATAAATTGGTATTATGTATTTATCCCCGAAAGGGGATATATTTGAATAGCCCCAGGTTGGAACGAAGTGACTACCTGGGGTTTG
>CAZAHZ010000387.1:0-3186 GCA_964485055.1 uncultured Candidatus Cloacimonadota bacterium | reverse complement strand
TAGGATAATTTTCAATTTTCAATTTTTCATTTTCAATTACGACTTCGTCCGTCTCAACCATTCCATACTCAAAAGCCCCCATATCCGGCGCCTCACCCCAATATTCATCCTCTTCCATTTCAAGCCAGACCTCCCCATCATACTCAAAGTACGCCGTCCCGGCATCTATACAACTGGAAGTATCCGTCAAACAATAATTGTAATGAAGAATATCAACAAAACAAGGGTTTGAAGACATATTCCCTTCCAGCCAGTTCAATGTTGAATGATATCCAACAATAATTGATTCAATACCATTCGTTAGATCAGTATAAGCTATTGTTAATATGCTCTCTGAAAGAAAATCCCCAATATATATTTCATTAAATGCGTTATTCCATATAATACCATTTATCATTGACACATCAGAATTTTTTTGATATAAACCAGTACCATCAAAACCCGTATTATCTGCAATTGTAAAATTATTAAGTAATATCCTGGAATCTCTACAGTATAATCCACCTCCCGATGGTGCCATATTGCATACAATCAGAGATTTTTCAAGCCACAAAAAAGATTCATTTTCTATATAAATCCCTCCTCCTTTGTTTTCAGCAGCACAACTCTTAATAATCACATTTTCCATTACAAGATTACTATTATCACAATAAATACCTCCTCCTTCTTCAGCAAATCCATTATCTATTGTCAGATTAGATATTTTCACATTTTCCATTTCAGCAAGGCTTATCACTCTGTATTCCCCTATACCATTGAGTATAACATTTTCCCTATTCTCCCCTGATAAAGTGATATTATCTGGTAATAAAATTGGAAAATAATCATTATTTGTGATGGGACTATATGTACCCTCTGCCAGATAGATAGTATGAGGATTTGTATTGCCGATCTGTATTACTGAAGCAGCATACTGAATAGTTTTCAATGGCTCATCTGCATTCAAACCGCTATTCATATTATCTCCCTCTGGTGATACGTAAAGGTCAGAATCTACCTGCTCATGGAAGCAATGAAGGATATCAAATTCAAAATTTTCCAGGATAGATGCATGATAATCTGTAGGATTCATCACTGTAAATGTATCAACAATGACATTCATAAATTCCTCGGAATATATATCGCAACCATTACATCGAGAATTTGCATTGTTTTGATATATATTACTGCGGTTTTCAGAATCGAAAACTATCCCTTCATAACTATAGTTATAAATCCCTCCACCTTCAATTCCGGCAGTATTATAACGTACCTTTACACCTTCTAACTCTATATTAGAATACCAATTAAACACTCCACCGCCAGATATATCTGCATGATTATGATGTATCTTAGATGATCGTATAATTATACTGCCACTACTACAATACAATCCTCCTCCTCTTAAAGATTCATTATTATAAATAACAACATTTTCCAGTTCAACATTGCCACCACCAGTGATCATTCCACCGCCTCTGGAATTGTATTGCCCAATTGCAGTATTACCTGTAATTTCCGTATTTGTGATACTCACATCAGAACCTCCAAAGTATATCCCACCCCCATCTATATAAGCAATATTATTCATAATATATAAATTTTCAAAACTGCCTGAACTCGTATAACAATAAATCCCTGCACCATCATCAGAATTCCCATTAACCACAGATAATTGTGATAATCCAATGCAATTAACATTTTGCAGGTTAACTACTCTTGATACCTCCTCTGCATCTAAAATCACAGTATCTCTGTCTTCACCTGCTAAAGTAATATATGAAGTAAGATTTACTGGAAAAATTTCTCCAGTAGTAGAATTGCTGTAAATCCCTTCAGAAAGATGGATCGTGAGAGGATTAAGGCTGTCTGCATAAATTATCATACTGGCATGACTAATCGTTTTTAATGGATCATCAATTGTTAAACCGCTGTTACTGTCACTCCCCTCAGGAGAGATATAGAGATCATCATTTACTTGTTCAAATACACAATTCTGGATATCAAATGTAATGCTCTCCACTGGCACAGCATATTGCACAGTAGGATGCAATACTGTAAATGTATCCACAATGACATTAAGATTGCATTCAGTATATATATCATTGCCACTGTAAAAACCATTCCCATTATTATCATAGATACTGCACCGATTAACAGCATCAAAATGAATATCAGGACTAAATCTACAATAAATTCCTCCCCCCATTTCATCAGAAATATTATCTTTTATTGTTACATTTATTAAGTTTGGCTCTGAAGAATAGCAATACACTCCTCCTCCATTGAAAGCTGTATTGTTTTTAATTGTTACGTTTTTTATAATACCGGAGAATTGACACATATAAAGCCCTCCCCCTGAACCTCCAGCCGAATTATTCTCAATAATAACGTTTTCCAATACTGAAGCCGAATCTGTTAAATATATTCCCCCTCCCATATATTCAACCGTATTATTTCTTATTATTGAATTCCTGATAACTAGATTGGATTCAAAACCATATATCCCTCCCCCACATCCTGAATATCTATCAACAGAATTATTCTCTATCAATAAATTTTCCAGTTTCGGGCTTGCTTCCATACAATCTATTCCTCCTCCATGATAATAGTAATTTAATGCGACAGGTGATCCGTTAGTTATAGAAAAACCAGTTAATACTGATGTTGAATCTTCCTCACTCTCAAAAGTAACCACACTGTCATTTTGCCCACCATCAATTACTGTCTGGGATATATAACTCGTATCCTGAATTGTGCAATACCACGATCCTACAGTAATCCCCTTTCCGTTAAAATTGATATTCTCCACATAAGTCCCCGGTGCCACTATCACACTGTCACCATCTACTGATATATCTATCGCACTCTGGATTGTTGCATAATCCTCCGGTACATTAATCGTCTCTGCCATAATTATCATACTACAAAGTAATATCACCAATATGAATAGCATCTTATACATAATAACACCTCACATAACTTTATTGCCCGTCATCCATTCCCATTCATATCCATAAGTTCGTATCCACACCAAATCCACCCTCGTCAACGCTTGTCATCCTGTCAAGTTTTATTTACGTAATTCTGCCATCCGCCTGAAAATTTAATAAATATCTCCTCTACCGTACGGGCAGACCCATGTGTCTGCCCCTGGAGTTTGGACATTTTAAAGCTCACACAAGTAGGTAATATAATAAAATTAAT
>CAZAHZ010000386.1:0-3196 GCA_964485055.1 uncultured Candidatus Cloacimonadota bacterium | reverse complement strand
ACTTTATTCATAATTAAAATCCAGTAACTTGATAGAAGTACTTGGTTGCAGAAGCAGCGCCAGTGTCAGTATATGTTGTTGCGCCACCTGTAGTACCTACTAATTCAGTAAATCCAGTATAGGCGTCGGTTGAACGATAGACTTTGTAGTCACTTGCATTAGGCATTGCTTTCCAAGTAAGGACAATATCATTACCGCTTTTGGTAGATGTAAGTTCATCAGGATATCCTGGTAGAGGAATATCAACATTGATCAAGGAATTGATCCAGTAGTCATTTACATATAACTCTAATGAATCTTTAGCAGAAATTCCATAATTGAAGGCGTGACCACTGTAATAACTGGTGCCAAGATATCTTCCTGTATTATCATCAGCAAGTATGAAGTATTCTGGGTGAGTGGCAGTAGTAATTCCATTAATAAATTCACCGGTAACGAGGACAAAGTAATCAGAAGTAATTGCTACAGGAGTAGTAAATGGGAAGCTTGTCCATACAATTCTGGTTGTTGAAGGAAGCATGACCTCTTCTTCATAAAGAAGCGCACCTAATGTAACAGAATCAGCTGCAGCATACACCTTAAAGGTTAAAGGAGCCCATTGCAGAGTATCAGTTGTTACACCGGTTGGGATGAAACGGTTATAATTCATAAGTCGCATACCGTTTAACATATAAACGTCTTTTGAAGTGAATACACCATCTCTAAATGGTGAGTAGTATGTCACAGCACCAGTACAAGTCGGATAATAGTATCGACCTTCATTTCTACTATTATATCCCAGTTCATATTGACCTTCAGGATAGACATCAACACTCACGAGAGGGGCATGATCATTATCCAGGTTAGTATCTCCGCCAACACCTTCTACCCAACCATCATAATCATACGTGCCTGCTACAGGAGTATAAAGAGGACTTCTTGTGAGATTATAAATACCGTATTCATTTAAAGCAAGAGGAGCTGTGCTATTAATATAATAACCATATATTGGAGGGGCACATCCTGCACCTTCCGGGTTAATACGACCATTCGCTCCTGTTGCTGCATATCCAGCTTCATGCATAATGAGTTTGGGATACGTATTAATAGCTTTGACGGGAAGTCCTACAGTAGTAGGATAAGGTACAACCGTGAAATCGCAAGCCATATCATACTGAGGAAGATCAATTCCAGCAATAATAATGTCATCAATGAATAAGCCGGCGCCATGCGCATATGAGCTATCATCTACCTGTACAGCAATTTGTAATTGAACATTTTTACCAGCCCATGGTGTTACATCACAGGTGCCGTTGAAGATGAAATCTTTATCAACTAATTCATAACCTGTTGAAGGAAGCGGATAATCTCTGTCATAGTCATAGAACAGACGCGTCCATGACGCATTGCCGGGATTGACAAGGAAGTTTAATTGATCATCAGCATTATCTTCAAAATAGACAGTTTTAGAGCCATCGTGGACAATGACATTATCCAGGAACCAGCCGCCTTCAGATGGATAGAGCCCATCTTCGTCAGACCAACCGCCATCAGATTCAAAGCGGAATCTTACGCTGACATTTTGACCTGCATAATCATCAAGGAGTATATGCTCTGCAGTCCATGTATTATGAGCACCATTATAGGTAGCGAGAAGATCACAAGTAATAAAGCCATCATTACTTATTTCAACCCAGCAGAAATCAAAATCAGGTTCTGAATCGGAACGCTTCATAAAATCGAGGGAAATCGAATCTTCAAGTGTCGGTAAAGCCATCACAGGGGTTTGCACCCACTGATTCCAGCTGTTACCATAACCCCAGCCACCAGACCAGCCAGCTTGAAATTTACCACACCACCAGGATTTTTCACCTGCATAATGATTTAAGGTGTCTGTATGCCAAAAATCCTCTACTCCAGCATCCAGATCTGCTATCCACACCTCGTAATATTCATCAATTGAACCAGGTCCAGCACCAGTTCTCATAAATTCAATGTTAACTTCCATACTGTAGAAATAGAGAGGATATCCATCAGGAATCATAAATTGTGGAGAAGTGAGGTAATCCTTATACCCGCCAGTAATTTCTTCATCTGCCCACCAGCAATGAGTTGGGCTGTAAGAGTAAACATCTTTTGCAGGTGTATCTTCAAGATAATGCCACTTGCCAAGTTGGGAAATCCACCCGTCGGGATAGCTAAGAACTACATCAATACAAAATTCGAAGTCAGTACCCCAATCAAGATACATGTATTCCCAAACACCCCAATACTCGATGGAACGATTTGCACCTGATGTGCCATCATCTGTAATAATATTGAGTTCTGTGACTCCATATTCACCATTGTCTACAGAGTAAGTAATAAAGAATTCATCGCCACAATCAAAGGTAAGTCCACGTGTTATAGAAGATAGGTCAACATAATACCAGCCAAGTGTAATAGCAGCCCAGTTAACTTGTACTGAACCAAGCTCAGTACCCGGGTAATTGTCAACACAGTCATAAACATGAACCGTTGCATTTGGAGAGCCAAGTGCGCTATACCAGTAGAACCATGCACCATCTAAATTAGCAGTAGCATGATTAATAGTAAAACGAGTACCAAATTCAGTATCTCCATACTGATCAGGTAAATGGAAGATATAGGCTGCACCAGAATAATACCAGAAAGAACCTTCAGTTTCAAAATCATCTTCATAAACATTTACTATTCCATCTCTTTGTACACGAGATTGCGTCGCTTCATAGTCATCATTAATAGGGGCATTTTGAAATTTTTTCGCAACTTTTAGTTTCACATCATCAGCGATAACTGGGCGAGCTTCTGCTTTTTGAATTTGAGGAAGTGCTCTTTCTGTTGGTGTAGTCATTGTGGTTGCCGCTTTATTAGCCCACACAAAACCAACAGAACAGATCAATAGCAAAACCATTAACAAACAAATCTTAGTTTTCATATTGTTACCTCTTATTTGTTTCGTTTAGCATTTTTAAATGTATCAAACAATGAATGAATCATATGTTTGATAGTTCCAAATTATTATAGTAATATCTCATTATGCACAAAAAGCCTGCATGCCTCTTTTTGAAATTAACACATTCCGGTAACTTATTTACCATCTGAACTTTAAATTTACATATCATATCGTACCAAAAATCATTAGTGAATGATTAGTCCACTCTATAAAGCCAGATTGATTAACCGTGAAACCGTTAAA
>CAZAHZ010000385.1:0-3200 GCA_964485055.1 uncultured Candidatus Cloacimonadota bacterium | reverse complement strand
AAAAAGAATAAATCTCATATAAATACAATGATTATTACTCAATTCGGATTGCGTCCTCACTCCTCAGCCATCATTGCAAAACTTTGTAATAAAATCTCTCTTTCTTATTGAATTTTATTTATATACATAGTCTTTTAATAAAATGACTCCCAATAAACGGAAGGGTGGCTCAATTTCTTCGAAGAAGTGGTTCTAATATCCCGTACTAATGACTCTATTGAAGAATAATATTAATCTAACAAAAGCAAATTAATTTTTCTTTAAGATTCTTCTATTTTATTGACAATTATTGACAATTATTACCATGATATTATATATAACGCTGAGTTATACTTAGAACACTATTAGAAGGAGGTAATTATGTCAAAGTATTACTTAAACAATAATGCTCAGACAACAGGAGAGCATGAAGTTCACGAAGAAGATTGTGCCTGGTTGAAATTGATTGAAAGTAAAACCGATTTAGGTTATTGTTATGATTGTCATGAAGCTTTAAGGAAAGCAAGAATTCTAAAACCATTTTGGGATATTGATGGGTGCAAATACTGTTGCCCAAAATGTAATACAAAGTAATTTCTTGGCATCATAAATGAACTACCCCGGGGCAAGCCCCGAGGTATCATAAGGAAAGTGTGTGAATGAAAACCCAGGTTTTCAAACTTTCCTATTTACCCCGACGCAGAGCGTCGAGGAATTCTTTTGATTAAGCAAGATAATTGTAACTTTAAAAGGAGAATTATTATGGCAAATTGGTCACAAGAAATGATTCAGGCTGTTTGGGAAAAAGGTCAGGAAGAATCTAATAATGATCCATCAATGTGGCGAAAAGATCAATGTGGTGCGTGGATACAATGGAGCAAATATGGCAATAGAGATTCCGGTTATGGTTGGGAAATAGATCATATTTCCCCTGGGGGATCTGATAATTTGCCTAATCTTAGACCATTACAATGGCAAAACAATGTCGATAAGGGAGATGGTAGGTTAAAGTGTAATGCTACTGCAAGTGGAACAAAAAATGTAAATCATATCTAACTGGATTGAAGTTACTTAATGTTCTAAGATTCAATATTGATGTATTAAATGTCGTATCAATAAGCGGTATTACTCATTCTTGAATATTAGTTGAAGCTTGAATAGTAGGTTATTTTACATGTTGATTATCTTGCTTTATACTATTTGTTCTTGCTTTTAACTCTACAATAAATTTTGCGCGATCATATAATTCATCATAAAGAAATATATCAATATTTCGAAGATTTCTGCGATAGAGTTCAAGTGTCCTCTGTTTAATATCTATTTCTCTTTCCGAGCCTGTAATGAGTGAATGACTGCCAATGATAAGTATACATTCCACATCACTTGCTCCTTCTGTGATACGACTACCATTGTCATTAAAGTTTGGGTTAATACTTTCCATTTCCCAATTTGCTTTTTGTGCAAGTATTTGGCTAATGGCATCAGTAAGATCTGATGATAATCTCCAGGAATCAGACCTGTTTTGGTGATTTTTAAACAATGGAGTTTGTGGAGTTTTTAGTTCTACTAATTTTGTAAATCTTTTATCAGATAGCAGGAAATCAGATATCACATCATTACTACCTGACAAATCGGTTCTTGATATATGTGCTTCGCGCTGTAATATGTGTAAATAGTGATAATTCAAACCATAACCAAATATCCAATCATTACATTCAAAAAAATTCTGCCAATCAGCTTCGCTATGTGATTCTGAACCATATAGCATTTTATGAAACAAACTTAGAGCATCTTTCCTACCAAGAATAGTATTTATATCGTCTTCTGAGAGATCACTCGACACAAGATGTTTTAATGCTGGCACTAATTCAGTACTCTTGGTTTTTAAGAGGAGATTGATTAATTCCTCAGTGCTATTTTCGATCGCTATGAACTTTCCTGTCTCTTTAATTTCAGATTCTGTTAAGATTTTATATTTTGCTAAATGGCTGTATAATTTTTGGAGCTCTTCTATAGATATTGAGCAAGTGAAAACAGGAGATCCTGTTACAACATCATAAGCATAAAAACTTGCGCTAAGATTGCTTATTAAATCACTTCCATCGTCTAATCTTGCGATGTTAAAATAGAGTTCAACTCTTTTGTCTTTTCCAATATTGTATGTATGATCAACACTCATGGTTTAAACCTTTTCAATGATAAACTCGTAACCTATCCAATTAGGATTGTAATCGGGATGTATCGGAAACGGTTTATCATTATTAATTATGATTATATTAGATAAATCCTGCAAATTAAACATACGGAAACTAGGAAATGGTTTGTTACTCTCCGTTACTCCATCAGTCTGGAGAATATGGACTTTAGTCGATTCAGTACCATCATTTTTATGTATAATAAATACTGCATAAGGATCCCCCCGTCTAGTTCCGTGAACCTTCTCCGGTAAATCGTACTTAAAAGAAATTGATGATTTACTTCTAATTGCCTGCCTTAATAAATCAAGATTATTCATAAAATCCTCCTGTTCTTTTGCTATTTTTACAATAGACTTTAATTTTAATTCTCTTTCAGTTTATAAATATACCATACATCTCCTTATGTGGATTTTTCATCAATCCACCAGATGTGCATATTGAAATTCATCTGTTTTGATATTATGTTATGAGTATTTATCAATGTAACCTGGCTGAAAAAGGGTAGGGTGTTCTTCCCGCTTTTTCTGCCGTCAATAATAGCAAAATGTATAGCAAACTCAGAAGCAACAGGTTTTTTATCTTGGAAAATTTCCTGAATTACATTTATGTTCTTAAATTTTGACCTTATTTCGGCTCTATATTCATCAGAGCCAATAAAAGCCTGGGATGAAACTAATCCTTGATTGAATAGATGACTCAATACTGATGAACTAGACCACCTTTTTACATGAATTAACTGTTTTTCTTTTGAAAACAAATCACATACTTCTGTGCCATGAACATCCACACAATCCATCAGTTCGTAATTAGTGCTTTCAGAAACTCTTTCATTATATTTGTTTTCACTAAGAAGTTTATCGCCATTTTTTTTGAGTTTAAAATCCACAGAACCATCAAACTCAGGAAAGTCAGATAATTTTGTGCTTTCTGATATGATATTATCAACTTGATCCTTGACTGATTTATAATATGTATATTCTTGCTCTTCAGTACCGTGTGTCCGGCGTAGAGGATACCGGTAGT
>CAZAHZ010000384.1:0-3203 GCA_964485055.1 uncultured Candidatus Cloacimonadota bacterium | reverse complement strand
TTTTTCAGAGAGTTTTTATATGTCACTATTTCAGCAGCAAACACTTCCTCACTTTCTCTACTTTACCATTTACTGACAACTGGTAGAAGTAAACTCCTGAACTTATCTTTCTACCCATTTCATCATCACCTGTCCATACTACAGAATGTTTACCCATCTTCATGTTTTCAGCAAGTAATGTCTTCACTCTCTGACCTTTTATGTTATAAATATTTACTTTAACCTCACTGTCTTCAGGTAATGAGAATGATATTGTCGTCTCCGGATTAAAGGGATTGGGGTAATTGTTATTAAGAATAACATAGGAAGGTATATTTTCACCATCCTCATTCTCTTCCTGTTCCTCAAGGAGTCTATACAAAAGGCGTTCTCGTTTATCTTCAAATTCAGACATGGAAGATGGTTTTAACTCGGGGATTTTGCCAGAATATCCCGGTCTTCCGTTATTTTCCATAAGCAGATATGTATAACCGGCATCAATCACGGCAAATATTGAATCCTGCAAAGTAGGCGGATTTGCGATGATATCCTCATAATATCCGATTGCTGTTTCGTAATTCTCCATTCCCACATTACAATAATTTGACAGATCGGATACGATAGCCTGCATTTCTTCATCACAATTCAGTGAATTATAATATGTTTGAAGATTTGAATAATCTTGATCATATTTTACGACTAATGCTAATAATTCTTTCGCACTGGCAATAGCATATTCATGTTCCGGATACGTTTCGATAATTTCCATATATATCTGCCGAGTAGCTTCGTAATTTCCTTCTTCCTCAAAATCCTTTGCTTCTGCAAAAAGAGAATCAGTAATTTCAGATATTCCTCGACCGGGAGTCCACTGTGGAGTATAATCAAAATATTGGTCATCCGGATAAAAATCCTGTTCAGGATCAAAATTCTCTCCCCAATAGTTATTTTCGACATTATGACTATGTGCTTGCCCATGGTCTGAACATTTTAACAGGTAATAAGAATGATCATTATCATAGATTTGATTATAGTGAAAACTGTAAGGGAAGCTGTCATGTGTAAAGATCAATTCATCATAATTATTATTTTGAATGATCTGATAAGGACTATAATTACTGCCATTTATACTGATCTGACAGTTATCCCAGCCTACTATACCTCTTTGCTTACATGTAATAGTATTATGTCCTGCTATTTCGGCATAGGTATGAAAAAGAAGAATCCCAAATTCTATGTTTGTGCCGTTAATTTCATTATTTTTTATCATCCGTTCTTGTCCTGTACCTGATTCAAAAATCTTAATTGCCGTTCCAGGACAATTTATAGAATTATCTGAAATATGATACTCATAATATGAGGTTAGAAAAATTGCAGGATCGTTGATAGTGTTTTCGATTGTACCTTCGCTGAATACAAATAATGATTGAGCAAATTGTACACCCGCTGGTTCATTGGCATATACATAAGAATTAGCTAAATTTGTATCATAGAATTCCAAATCTTTACCGTAATGTGTGATCACGGAATTTGTAAACTCTCCAAACTGAATTATAAAGTCAGTTTTCTCAGAATATAAGTTGCAATTTCCAAAAGTAGGACTGTTCAACGATAATGCTGACGTGGAATACACATATAATCCGTCCCAGTATTCATCATCCTCCACAGTAAATTGTACTCCAGTACCAAATGAAACATTTCCATATATTTCAATTCTATTTCCAGGAATCTCCTCAGAAATGGTCGTCGTTTCACCAAAAAAAGTAACATTATCTCCTACCTGTAAGATTGAGCCACTTTGTACTTCTATTTGATTTCTGAACTTTAAGTAAACAATTGCACCCTTTTCAATTGTTAACGTACTATTATTGGTTACTGTCAAATCACCAGTTATAGCAATTATTCCCGACAAATTCGTAGATTGTGATAAAACTCCAGAAACAAGATTGGGATACTCTAAAGATGTTGTTGTACCAATGTTCCCAAGATCTGAGTATTGTGGAATTGCGTTTTCACTCTCGTACGTCGCTTCCCATATTCTACTTTCATCCACCGATATTATTCCATCAACATTAATGTCCGCATTCGTGTATGGGTCTCCTGTATATTCCGGATAGTGAGTATAATACGCTGGAGAGCACCCAATTGTGCATGAATAAAGGTGAAAATCAAATTCACCATGAGTGTATTGGTGTCCATCAATTAATTCATTTTCTATTGCCAAGTCACCGGATAATGTTTCATCATCACAACTATTACATCCTGTGGAATAATGACAGGATGTATTAATATAAGTATCGTTCCCTTCCAGATTATCTATAAATCCTCCGGACTGACATTGCTGCATCCAGAATACCTTTTTCTGACAACTTATTTGATCTGTTAAATCTGCAAATACATAATCACTCATACCACCATCTATTAAATGTATATAAGCATCTTGTCCCACAGCACATCCATGATCAAATATCCAGCAGAATAAGAAATCATCGTCCTGAAGCTGGGGTAATTCCCCCGTCCCATTGGCTAAACCATTGAACACATTATTTACGTTTGTGATTGTCGCTGCATAATCTGTAATATGACCATCTATAGGATTAATAAAATCTGGATAAAGCACTCTTGGATTATATCTATCAGCCCACCATGCAGGAGGGGCTGCACCGGGGTCATTTGGATAATCTAATCCGCCTGCAAATAAGACAAACACATTTTCATCCGAATATCCTTTTTCAATCACAAGCATTTCCCACATCAAAAATGTATCGTTCCAGAATTCCTGCATCGGTGGTCTATCTCTATCATATCCATTTGCAATAGCCCAGCTTCCATCATAGTTTGCCCTGAGGCTGTCTGCATAATCACCTGTTATCAAAACTGCATATTTCTCTGCTGAAAAAAGCATACTGCTAATTAGTATAAGCAATATGAAAATTATTACTTTATTACTCATTATATCCTCCTTTTAAGTAATAGTTGACTTCTTCAACTGATTCCTGATTTTGACAGCAGAGGATCAGCAGAGTCCAATAAAACGTGGTCTCACATCGCTTTTTTAGGCTCTCTTTTCCTCTGCTGATATATTATGCATAATCTCTTAACTTCATCATCCATAATCATGTTTTTTCATTTCAAACCTCCTATAATTTTTTTATTTTAATATAGCCAGCGATTTTGTCTTTACGCGGGTGCCTACCTGCAAACGGTAATAATAAACCCCACTG
>CAZAHZ010000383.1:0-3253 GCA_964485055.1 uncultured Candidatus Cloacimonadota bacterium | reverse complement strand
TCGCAGTGAGATGCTGCTGGCAGGATAGGTATCGGAACGCCAGAGATATTTTTCTCCTGATTTATGTACTTTGCCATATTTTTGCAAAAGGTCAAGATACTGATCCGTCTCTGCTCCGCTTAAGCCCCCAAATCCTTCACCACTCTGGAACGGCTTCTCAAATAAAGCACATTCCAGTTGATGCAGCAGTATAAAGGGATTATCGGGATTGATCAATGCCTGCTCCGGTATGCCTTGAAAGAGATATTCAGGATGTTTTATGAGATACTGGTCTATCAAATCAGAGCCAGCCACCAGTATTCCCAGTGAAACTCCGCCCTTGCGTCCGGCTCTCCCCCATTGCTGCTTCGTGGAGGCAATGCTGCCCGGATAGCCGTTGATCACGATCACATCCAGTCCGCCTACATCAATCCCCAGTTCCAGGGCACTGGTTGCCACCACGGTATTAATATCTCCCTCTTTCATTTCTGCTTCTATTTCTCGACGCTGCGCAGCCAGGTAACCGCTCCTGTAACCTAACACGCTGTCCGGGTTATCCAGATTACGCTGCAGGTAACTTACTATCAGCTCTACCATTCGGCGGGTATGAGCAAATATAATGGTCTGCAAATCCCTTTGCGTGAAATATTCTCCCAGTGAAATAGTCTCCAGCATTGCTGAACGCCGAATGGACAGCTCTCGGTTGACCAACGGCGGATTATAGAGCACATACGCTTTTTTGCCTTGCGGTGAACCATCATGTGAAATTACTTCTATTTCCTCTTCCACTAACCGGCTGATAAATTCCTGCGTGTTAGCTAATGTCGCTGATGTGCAGATAAATTGTGGCTTCGAGCCGTAAAACGCTGCTATCCGCTTCAACCTCCGTATCACGTTGGTGAAATGCGAACCGAATATTCCCCGGTAGGTATGCACTTCGTCAATGATCACGTAACGCAGATTACTAAAAAATTGAGACCATTTAGTATGATGAGGCATAATGCCCAGATGCAACATATCAGGATTAGTGAACACAAAATTGGATTTTTCGCAGATAAACTTTCTTTGCCCGGCTGCCGTATCACCGTCATAAATTCCAATTCCACCGCAACTTTGTCCGCTTATCTCCATCAGAGTTCCCAGAAATCCCGCCAGCTCACGCTTTTGATCCTGGGCAAGGGCTTTGGTGGGGTACAGGAACATGCTGCGAGCCTCTTTATCCCTGAGCCAGCTATCCAGGACAGGTAACTGGTAGCAGAGACTTTTACCGCTTGCCACTCCGGTTACAATTGCCAGATTTTTTCCTGATAACGCCTTTTTTATTGCCTCGCCCTGGTGATTGTAAAGCCGGGACATATTGCGGTCATTAAGAATATCTTTTATATGTATATGCAGAATATCAGGCAGTTCACAATATTCACCTGCTCTGGCAGATACTTCCTGAACTGCCTTAATATTTTTTCCAAACCGCTCATCACTGATAAATCCGCTTATCTCTTTTTCCTGCATCATTCTCGCCCTGCTTTGCTTTTGACCTTAATGATCTTCAGCCTTCACAAAGTCAACTTCTTATTAATCTAAGCCGGTTATAGCATTGTTTTCCAGCCTTAAATAAAGATAATGCACTGCAGAATATCTCTGCAGTGCGTCCAAAAATTTTATGAAAGGTCTAACTCCCTAAAACCTGTTCAATATATATATCAAAAATTATTAAGTATAAGCATCTTCCTGATGCTGTGAGACGTCAAGACCCGCAGCTTCTTCAGCTTCGGATACTCTGACCAGCGTGATCTTATTGATCACCCACAGCATTATGTATGTAAATATAAAGGCATAAACCGCCCCGATTACACCTGCTGCAAGTTGTTTCAGAAAGAATGCCGCTTCTCCATATATCAATCCTTCCGCTATTGCTCCATTAACACTATGAGAAGCAAAAACGCCAAGTAAAATTGTTCCCGTCAGACCTCCAATTCCGTGAACTCCCCAGACATCAAGTGCATCATCCCAACCCAGCTTATTTTTCATGTGGACTGCATAATAACAGACAATTCCTGATACAATTCCAATGATCGCTGCTGCCCAGACCGGAACAAATCCCGCTGCCGGAGTGATAGTGACAAGTCCCGCTACAGCACCGGTCATCAAACCTACAAATTTAGGTTTACCTTCTTTTTTCCAGGCTATGATCAGCCAGGTGATTGTCGCAAATGATGCAGCAATATCTGTATTCAAAAACGCCAAAGCCATGATATTATCGACCTGAAACTCACTGCCGGCATTAAATCCATACCAGCCAAACCATAATAATCCGGTGCCTATTGCTACCAAAGGGATACTGTTTGGCTTCGAGTCTTTTTTTAGTCTTGAACCGACAAAAAATACTGACGCCAAAGCTGCAAAACCCGCGGTTGTGTGGACTACGATACCTCCGGCAAAATCCATTACTCCCCATTGTGCCAGTATGCCACCACCCCAGATCATATGAACAAAGGGGTAATAGACAAAAATCTGCCATAATACAAGGAATATCAGGTAAGCTTTAAAGGATACACGTCCCGTGAAAGCTCCTGTTATCAGTGCCGGCGTGATAATCGCAAACATCATCTGGTAGGCAATAAATAACAACATCGGAATTGAACCATTTCCAAAGGGAGTCAATGTATCTATTCCCCTCAGAAATATGTGGTCAAGGTTACCAATGAAAGGGCCAGAGCCACTGAAACAAAGTGAAAAACCAAATAAATACCACATGATTGTTGTTATACCAAGTGAAACGAAACTTTGGATCATAATTCCCAAAATATTCCGCTTCGAGGCAAGTCCTCCATAAAAGAAAGCTAATCCTGGTGTCATTAACATCACCAGGCTGGTTGCCAAGAGCATGAAACCTGTCGAACCAGTATCAAATAAATTCATAAATCCCCCTTTTTATTCGGAAATCTGTACCTGATCCGCATAAGGGGAGTTATCATAATTTTCATATGCTGATACCCCAAATCCCCGATTCCTCCCGACAATTTGCGTACTTTGGCTCGCGGGAAGATTCGCCTAATTGATTTTATTTTACAAATATGTCAATATTATTACTCCGCAGACTGGCATCCCCCCCCGAAATTTTAAAAAATATCTCCCCTATCGTACGGGCAGACCCATATGTCTGCCCTTATATTACCTGAATTCCAGCTAATTTGCGATAGCATTGAAACGTGAAAAGACGGCAGACACATGGGTCTGCCCCTTGTATGTTGACATTAGATATTTATAGAAGACA
>CAZAHZ010000382.1:0-3257 GCA_964485055.1 uncultured Candidatus Cloacimonadota bacterium | reverse complement strand
TCCAGCTTCTATAATTCTTGCAGTCCTGCCGTTACCATCACCAAACGGATGAATTTTATTGAAATGAAAGTGGGCAATTGCAGCCCGGAGCACAGGATGTAATACTTTGATTTTTTCACTATTAACAAGATCATAATACCGGGCAAATTCAGCAGTCTGTTTCTGCGAGTTCAGCCGGTTCTTTCTTTTCAGATCAGCATTTTCACGCATCAGGTCAAATTTATCTGCCCAGAAAACAGGCTCTTCATTACTGCGAGGATTAGAATCAGGCAAGGGAAACAGGAAGCTGAAATCATCATTAATTGTGCTTTCAGGAGTGAGGATAAGAGTTAATTCGCGGTCATCACCATCCAGATTAGTCAGCATCTGCCAGGCACAGAGGGAATCTTTGCCTGCCATGATCAAGGTGCTGCCTTTACCGAGCGGGATGCTGCATGTGCCTGAAGCATCCGTGGAAAGATCAGTCAATTGCCAGAGCCCGCCGAAAGAAACCGCCATCGGCATCACAGTAGCTTCCTGGACAGGCACTGAATCTTCATCCAGAATTGTGATCCGGCACTGAAAACTATCGGTGTAATATTTTATCGAACTGAGAGTGGTTACATTATCCTGCTGCATGATAGTATCAGGATGCTGGTAATTTCCAAAGGCTTTGGCTGTGATCAAAGTAGCGCGTTCCGTGGTCTTTGTAAACCAGGTTTTGCTGAGAGAATTATCCGGCTCACCCAGGTATTTCCAGCCGCCGGGTGTCCAGACTTCGATCCAGGCATGGTTGCTGTCAGTAAAATTCCAGTAGGGAGCTGAGCAGCTTCGCACCGGAATACCAACAGCCCGGGCAGCGCACATATAAATGATCATCATTTCTTCACAGCGACCATAACCACGCTTAATGGAAGTAAATGCGCTTTGATCCCGACCGTGGGTTGGTTTATAGGTCATCTGCTCAAGACACCAGAGATTGACCAGTATGGCTGCTTCTTCGATCTTTTCAGTATCTTTGATAAGAGGCTTCAGATCATTATAAAAGCGGGGACGCCAATCCTCCAACGGTTCCTGGGACATACGGTGGGGCAGCACAAAATGCCGGAAGATAGATTCATCATAATCCTTTGCAAAGGAGAATTCCCTTGCTTTTAGTGCATACCGGATATTTTCCATCAGGTAATCAGCGGTTAGCACAGCAAGATCGGAAGCAGAGGAGTTTTCCAGAAGAAATTCCAGGTATTCCAGAGTGTCCGGCGCTGCTGTCTGCAATAATTCCAGCAGTTGCGGGGCATTTTTTCCTGCATAACGCTGGATACGGTTCGTATCAATCTCAGCAGAGAGCAGGAGAAGCAGAGAAAATATAACAAACAGAAAGAATATCTTCTTCATTTTTCCTCTTTACATAAGTTTTCGATGCATGATCATCAGATTTCCCTGAGCATTATAAAGCTCAAAGACCAGTTGCTGCCATTGTAATAACTCTCTTTTAACAGTTTTTATGGTAATTGCGTAGTCCGCAGCTTTTTTATCTACAGTGATTTCCAGGACAGAAATACCTGAGAAAGCGAGATATTTTCCCTGATCGACCAGTATTTTGAGATGTGCTTCGGAAGTTACCAGACCTGTGATGATCAAAGTATCAGGTTTTCTCTGGTCAACGTAATCTTCCGGCTCCTGCAGAGCGATAAGTGTGTTCTCTCTGATGAACAGTAATTGCCTGTCCGGAGGGCAGTTCAGATAATGATCACCAGGAGGCAGCACAGACATTTTGCGTTCCTCCCAGGTGCGAGCCTGCCAGAATAACCATTTTGTCTGAGGAAGATACACATATCTGCCAGTGGCATTTGGCTGATAAATGGGGGCTGTTATCATGCTGCTGCCATAAACGAATTGATCTTCGATCTGTGAACAGCGTTCTTCCTCAAAATCCCAGAGCAGCGGGCGGATGAGAGGTATATTCATGCTGGCATATTCCAGGAACTGGGAATAGAGCCAGGGAAGCAGTGCATATCGCAGGCGGATGATATTTCTGGATTGATTGAGGGTCTCTGCGTCAAATTCCCACAATTCCTGCTGACGCGTATGAATAGCAGAATGATTCCGGAAAAGAGGGCTGAAAACACCTAACTGCAACCAGCGAATCAGAAGCTCAGCCTGGCAATGATCTCCAAAACCACCGATATCACCACCACTATAGAAATATCCAACGAGATTGCAGTTTACCAGCATTTTGATATTTAATTCCAGGTGCTGCCACCAGCTTTTATTATCACCATACCAGATACCGGCATAACGCTGGGAACCGCTGTAACTGCTGCGGCTGAAGATCAGAAAGCGTTTTCCCGGATAATGCTGATGCACATGATCGGCAAAGGAGAGCGACATCTGGGCGCCGTAGAGATTGTGGATCTGATCATGGCAGATAGGATTATCTTTCTCAGGATGCTGATAAATACGTTGATAGTCAAGGCGGTTATTATGAAAGTCTTTTATCTGCCTTTGAAGACTGATCAGGTTAAGTTTATCTATTTTATTGGCATCAGCAGCTTCCTGCAGCAGGCGGATAATTTCTTCCTTTTGATAATCCGTATAGAAGATGGCTGGTTCATTCATATCATTCCAGAAACCATCAATTCCCAGTTCGATGAATTCGTCATATTGCCTGCCCCACCACTGACGCACATCTTCGCGAGTGAAATCAGGAAAGTGCGTAAAACCTGGCCAGACTGCTGCCTGGAAATCTTCGCCGTCTTTATCGGTGCAGAAAAATTTATTCTTTTTACCTTCTTCATAAACAGGATATTCAGCTTCTATTTTTACGCCAGGATCAATGATCGGGATAAGGTGAAAGCCGTTATCTTTCAATTCGATCACAAAATCCGGAAAATCAGGAAACCGCTCATCGTTAACGGTGAATACTTTATAATCCTGCATATAATCTATATCAAGATAAATAGCATCGCAGGGGATACCTAATTGACGGAATTTAGCTGCGATATCCCGCACAGAGGCAGCATCCGGATAGCTCCAGCGGCACTGCTGATAGCCAAATGCCCATTTGGGAGGGATATAGACACCCCCGGTAAGTTCCAGATAGCTGGTTACGATCTCCTGCCAGCGTTTGTCTGCCCAGTGATAGAGATCAAAATCATGCGAATGGATAGTGATCTCAAGGATACTTTTATCCGTGAAACCAATATCGAAGACAATCTCACCTGGGTAATCAATAAAAAGTCCCTGACTTTTCCTGCCTTTGATGATAATAAAGGGAT
>CAZAHZ010000381.1:0-3276 GCA_964485055.1 uncultured Candidatus Cloacimonadota bacterium | reverse complement strand
CGGTAAGCCGTGTGCGGGAAAACCGCACGCACGGTTTGATGAGGGGGACAGGCGATGGATTCGCCTGAGCCTGTCTCTACTCTACAGTGAATAGTAAATAATGGTTCGTACGGGCAGACCCAGGTGTCTGCCCTTTTTTTATATGATATTACGGATTACCAGTACCTGTCAAGTTCACCTATTCACTATTCCCTTCCATTTATTTCATTGACATTAGAAATAGCAATTTTTTTGATACAACAATGAGGTGATTTAATATGAAAGATGAATTGACTCCTAAAAAGATCGTAGAAGAGCTCGATAAATTCATTATTGGGCAGGATAAGGCAAAGCGTGCTGTTGCCATAGCCTTTCGCAACAGATGGCGTCGCCAGCAGGTAGCAGGTGATCTCCGTGATGAGATCATGCCCAATAACATTATTCTGATTGGACCTACGGGAGTAGGTAAAACCGAAATTGCCCGTCGTATCTCAAAACTTACTCAGGCTCCTTTTATTAAAGTGGAAGCAAGCAAATTCACCGAAGTTGGTTACGTGGGTCGTGATGTGGAATCCATGGTGCGCGAATTACTCAGCATTGCCATCAATGAAGTGCGTCAGGAGCTAACTGCCGAGATTTCTGCACTCGCACTTAAACTGGCTCGTGAAAAGGTTCTTGATAAGTTAACCCCAAAACAGCCAGGCAAACCTGATGAAACCCAATTAGACAAAGATGATCGCCTTGAGCGATACAATCGCCAACGTGAAAAAATGGAAAATATGCTTAATGAAGGCAAACTCGATGATCGAGAACTCGAAATTAATCCTGATAAATCTCCACTTAAACAACTGGAAGCTTTCTCCGACTCCGGTATCGGTACAATAGATTTTCAACTTGGTGACATTATTGGGGGGATTTTACCTTTTAAAGGTGAGAAGAAAACCAAGAAAGTAAAAGTGCCCGAAGCAATGAACTACTTTTTCCAGGAGGAATCCGACCGCCTGGTCAATCGTGAAAAAGTTATCGAAATTGCTAAAGAAAGCGTCCAGAATAATGGCATCATCTTTATTGATGAAATTGATAAAATAACCAGCTCGGATCATAAGATGGGCGCTGATGTCTCACGCAGCGGTGTTCAGCGTGATCTTCTGCCCATTGTGGAAGGCTCTAATGTGCCTACAAAACACGGAATCATTGATACTTCGCACATTCTCTTTATTGCTGCCGGAGCTTTCACCAGCACCAAACCTTCTGACCTGATACCCGAACTGCAAGGCAGATTCCCCATCAGAGAAGAACTAAACAGCCTGACTAAAGATGATTTTATCAAAATTCTCTCTCTTCCACAGTATTCTCTAACCCGGCAATACAAAGCCATGCTCGCTACGGAAGGGGTCTCGCTCGATTTCGATTTTGACGCTCTCGAATTAATTGCTGAATATACTGCTCAGGCTAATGAAAAAATGGAGGACATCGGCGCCAGAAGATTACATACTATTCTTAATGCACTTCTCGATGACTATTTATTTGATATTCCTGATAAAAAGTATAAAAAGATTACTATTACACGCAGCTTCGTTCATGATAAACTCCAGAATATTATTGATAGTGAAGACCTTTCCAAGTATATTCTCTAAGCTATGAAAAATCGGCAGATTGACCTTACAAAGGGCGATCTGTTCAAGAATTTGACCCGCATGGCTCTGCCTGTTATGGCGTCAAATCTGGTGCAGACTCTATATAATGTCACTGATGCCTTCTGGCTGGGTAAACTGACAGAAGGTGCCAGAGAAGCCGTCTCTGCCGTTGGAATAAGTTTCCCCCTGCTTTTCTTTCTCCAGTCTTTTGGCTTTGGCTTTGTGATCTCCGGCAATGCACTTGTTGCCCAGTTCAAGGGTGCTGATATGCCTGAAAAAATCAAAAGAGTGACAGGTCAGTATATCATTATCATTATCCTTTTCTCAGTTTTCTTCCTCTTTGGCAGCTTGCTCATTCTCAATAAAATATTACTCTGGCTACAGACCCCACCGGAGATATTCTCCATCACACGTGCTTATATGTCCATTATTATCCCCGCTCAGGCTTTTATGTTTATTGTCATCTGTGTCCAGAGTTTCTATCATGGAGTTGGGGATACTGTTGTTCCCATGAAGATACAGTTTATTTCCGTAGGTATCAATCTGATTCTTGATCCACTGATTATATTTGGAATTGGTTTTTTCCCGGCAATGGGAATTGTGGGAGCTGCTTATGCCACGCTGTTTGCTCGCATTGTTGCTGCCATTATGGCTGTTATCTCCATTGCCACCATTCATCGTGAACTTCTACCCGCATTAAAAGATATTGCTCCTGATCTCAAAATGCTTAAAAAAATCCTCTCTATCAGCATTCCTGCTTCATTTGGACAGTCTATGACCAGCTTCGGTTTTGTCTTTCTTCAGGGTTTCGTAAATAGTTTCGGTACATTGGTCATTTCCACCAATATGCTAAGCCAGAGAATCCAAAGTCTCTTTATGATGCCAGCTATGGGCATCTCTCAAGCTCTTTCGGCTATTATCGGTCAAAATCTGGGTGCCAGAGAAATTGATAGAGCAAAAAAAAGCGTGAATGTTGCCTTGAAATCTGTTGCCATTATTATGATGGCTGGTGGGGCTACGGTCTTTTTCTTCGGAAGATATATTATTCAGGCATTTATCCCTGATCCCGCAGTTATTGAACTCGGTGCTCAGGTAATGCGGATCACCTGCTTCACTTCCATGTTCTTTGCCTTTATATTCGTCTTCATGGGTGTTTTCAACGGTTCAGGATATACCCGCGCTACTATGACAATTAACATTGCCCGTTTATGGGTGTTACGGATACCATTGGTTTTTATCCTTTCCGGGGTTGTTATGAACTACTGGATTTTCGGCAAACCACCTTTCCTGAATATTTTACGGACGTTGGCATTTCCCTTAAGAGAAAGACCATATTTTGCCCTCTGGTATTCCATGCTGATTGGCAATATTATCGCTACTGCCTGGGCTTTTTTCGTTTACAAAAAAGGTAAATGGCAGAAAGCAAGGATCCACGATTAAACTCTATCCAAAATAGCCCCTCTCACCATTCTCACTCCCTGTCCAATCCTTATTTCCACTCCCAATGAACTCTTCTTCCGCTCCTCTTTTATCCCCTTCAAATTTCTTTGCCAAAAGGTTATTCTACTTTCTTACCATATCAGGAGAAAATAAACCGTAAATATTAAGAAGAACAACTCCTATGAAACAATCCCAGACGAAATTACAGAATTTTATCAAC
>CAZAHZ010000380.1:0-3283 GCA_964485055.1 uncultured Candidatus Cloacimonadota bacterium | reverse complement strand
TAATGTAATCCAGACCAGGATGGTCTGTGTACGCAAAATCCAGAGCAAGATGAGAGACAGGGTCGGTGACTGGTGACTGGACATCAATAAACTTCTTGACAATTATATAATGCAATCATATAAATAGTAAGTGATAAATTGTTTGCTTTCATAGCAATTAATTGCTGTGTAAGCATAATTAGAAAAAAAAGAGAAATAACTCGCTCCGAGTTAATTTACCTAAGGGAATCTAAGGTAAATTAGCCGATGGGTAATGCGGGAAACTGCATTTCCTCCCGTGTTTGGAAAGGAGCATAACAAGGAGGAAAAGTGAGTTATACTGTTACAGAAGCCCGACTATTGAGGATCAACCTTACACTTAAAACTATCAAGACCGAAAAAATTGAGAAAGAGCTGTTCCAGAAATATCTGGGAGGCAGAGGATTAGGAAGCAAATATCTGATTGATGAGATAGACCCCAAAATTGATGCTCTTTCAGAAGCGAATAAGCTGATCTTTGCCAATGGATTACTTACCGGAACAATCGCCCCAACAGGTGGTCGTTATATGGTAGTGACAAAAAGTCCTCTAACCGGAACGATAGCTTCCAGTAATTCTGGCGGTTTTTTTGGGGCAGAATTTAGAAAAACCGGTTATATGATGATCATCATCGAAGGAAAAAGCGCTGATCCAGTTTACATTTCCATTAACGATGAGGATGTGAAGATCAAGGATGCCAAATCTCTATGGGGACTTAGCACTCATGAGACCACAGACAGACTGGTGGAAGCTTTTGGTGTAAAAGGTGCCAAGGTTGCCTGCATTGGACCAGCAGGAGAGAATCTTTCACGAATTGCTGCGATAATGAATGATAAACACAGAGCAGCGGGAAGAAGTGGAGTTGGTGCTGTGATGGGTTCCAAGAATTTGAAAGCTATCATTGTAAAGGGCAGTAGAGAAGTAGATGTGGAGCAGCAGGAGAAATTCAGAGAAATAGTAAAAGCACAAAATGTCATGTTAAAGGCTCATCCGGTAACAGGGGAAGGATTACCAGCATTGGGTACAAAGATATTGGATAATATCATCAACTCCAGCGGGTTATATCCAACCAGAAACTTTCAGTCCGCCACATTTTCTGGAGTGGCTGAGGTTTGCGGGGAAGCATTGGTCAATAAAAAGTATCTGAAGAATAATACTGCCTGTTATGGATGTGTGATTGCCTGCGGTCGTGAAGTGGAATTACCAAATGGACAAAAGGGAGAAGGACCTGAATATGAAAGTGGCTGGAGTCTGGGTGCAGATTGCGGAGTAAATGATCTCATTTCGATTGTGGAAGCCAATTTTATGTGTAATGAACTGGGACTTGATACAATATCAGCAGGAGCAACCATAGCTTTGGCAATGGAACTTTATGAGAAGGGATACATTCCTAAGGAAGATCTGGAAAATATGGTGGAGCCGCGTTTTGGCAACTCAGAAGCAGTGGTTTATTACATAAAGGGGATGGCATACCGAGAGACAAAATTAGCCAACAAAATGGCTGATGGTGCCTATAGACTGGGTGAAGCCTATGGTCATTCAGAACTGGCAATGGTAGTGAAAAAGCAGGAATTGCCTGCTTATGATCCCAGGGGTGTACAGGGGCATGGTTTGAATTATGCCACCTCAAACCGGGGAGGATGTCATGTGAGAGGTTATATGATATCCCCTGAAATACTGGGAGTACCGGAAAAACTTGATCCTCAAGCCCTGGAGGGAAAACCGACCTGGGTAAAAATATTCCAGGATCTCACAGCAGTGATAGACTCGGCAGGACTTTGTCTATTTAGTTCATTTGCCTTAGGTGGAGATGAATACCGTGATCTGATCAATGCAGTACTGGACACGGAATTAACTACAGAAGAAACACTTAAGATAGGTGACAGGATATGGAATCTGGAGCGTCAATTCAATCTTGCAGCCGGGATATTACCTGATCAGGATACATTGCCGGAACGTCTTTTGCATGAGCCTTTGCCAGATGGAGCACAGAAAGGTTGTTATTCTCAATTACATAAGCTGCTGCCTGAGTATTATCAGCTACGTGGCTGGGATGAGAAAGGATACATTACAAAGGCAACTTTGGAGGATTTGGGATTGGTTTAATCCAATTAAAATAAAGGGGATACTGGAATTTCAGTATCCCCTTTTTTTAAGGCAAAAATGATAACAATAAAATTTTTCAGTTTACTGAGATTACTGGTCCAAGTTGAAAAGATTGAGCTTGAACTGGCAGATGTTACAATATCAGCAGTTCTTGATGAAACAGCAAAAAAGATCAAAACACCATTTCTTCATAAATTAGTGCTAAATGGGAAGTTAATAACAGGAACCATAATTCTGATCAATGGCAGAAATATTCATCATCTGGAGAAATTAGATTCAATAGTGATAGATGGAGATGAAATTGCCTTATTTCCACCGGGAGGAGGTGGTTAATGGAAAGCAGTGGAATTTTTTCACGGCATAGGCTTTTTCTGGGAGAGGAGAAATTGAGATTGATCCGTCAGTCTTCTATCGTTGTAGCCGGTGTAGGGGGATTAGGAACAGTTGTAAGCGATTCACTTTATAGATTAGGAGTAGGGAAACTGATCCTGATAGATAATAAAAAGGTAGATATTTCGGACTTAAACCGGCAATCACTGTACACTTCCAAAGACATTGGAAAGTATAAAGTGAAGGCAGCAACGGATAGATTAGGAGAAATTCATAGTTTTACAGAAATAGTAACTGCCAGGATAGATATCACAGATCAGGATGCGCTTATTGAATTTCGAGATGAGCATAAATTTGACGGTATAGCTGACTGCCTGGATAATTATAAATCCAGATTTGAGCTCGAGAAACTGATCGACTCAGATGTTTTTATGGTTCATGGTGGTGTGAGAAATGATTACGGGCAGGTTACAACCATCAATCAAGGAAGAAGTTTGCGTGCTTTATATCAGGGGGAGATTGATTCTGAAGAAGTAATACCAGTTTTACCACAGATCGTGAAAATTATTGGTTCGATCATGACCCAGGAAATTATTAATAATATTATTGGTGAGCCATATTTACTTGATAAACTGGTGATCTTTGAGTTAGCAGATTTTACTTTGTTTAAGCAGACTGTGAATTTGACATTGTATTGAAGTCACTGAAGTGACTATACTATCATTCGTATTCTAAACGGGGCTGTTTCACAGCCCCATCGTATCAAGACCATCTTGGTCTTGGTCAGGAGATCATGAAAATTGAAATAATAGATAAGCTTTTGTAAATT
>CAZAHZ010000379.1:0-3284 GCA_964485055.1 uncultured Candidatus Cloacimonadota bacterium | reverse complement strand
CCTTTTACAGGTAACGATTGCTTTGACTCCGATCCGTTATTTGCCAATGAAGAAAGCTATGATCTTCACTGGCTGAGTCCGTGCATAGATACGGGCGATGACAGCGAAACGGATGCGGATGGATCATATCCTGATGTTGGCTATAAATATCATGAGCAGGATGTGTATAACTGGGAATATAACGGCAACCGGATATTATGGGAATGGCGCAGCTTTCCTAAAATGATGGTGGCGATAGATACTATCAATACGGGACAGTATCTTTCTCCGGACAGTGTGTTGACGAACTGGAATCCCAGACCGGATAGTATTCATGTGGAGTATACAGAAGATTTAGATTGGTTGATAGGTCTGTGGGATAATATTTATGGTATTTGGCAATGGACACCAGATGAAGACCGAGATATCAGCAGTACAATAGGCATGAAGCTTTTCCGGGATAATCATAACAGTGACCTGTTTTTCCGTGGCAGTTTGTGTGAACGAGAAACGGAACTTACTATACAGGACGGCACGGAAAACTGGCTGGGATATTTTATAGAAGAGAGTCAACAGGTAGCAGAGGCTATACCGGAAGAGGTAATGAGACATCTTATAATGATCAAGACTTACAGATGGAGTATGAGTCGACGCAGTATCGAACAACCGTGGTTGAGTCAGCCAGGTTATACTTTTAATTATGGTGATCTGGTGATCCTGAAAACAGAAAACGGTACAACATTCTGCTGGAATGAGCCTTCCCGCAGTGGAGAACCGGTATATCGCCCTTTTGCGGAACACTATGAATATGAGGAGAAAGCTGATTACATACCAATTTACGCAGCGTTAAACCCAGTCAATCCACCTGACGAGATAGCAGTATTTGTGGATGGCGTATGCAGAGGAGCGGAGAAAGTTGATGCGGATACCACTCAGATCTGCGTCTATATTTTGGAAGAGGAGGCGGGACAGAATATCGAATTTGAATTATGGTATAACGGCAGAAAAGAAGCTGAGCGTTATCAGAAATATCAGGTGCAAAATCAATCAAACGGTAAACTGGAATTCTCTAACCTTTATACTGGAATGCCGGGCGATTATTACCTGGTGTCATTTGCTGACGAAGGAGCAGTTCCACCGGCTGGGATTGAATTAAGCTGTTATCCCAATCCTTTCAATCCGGAATTGAACATTGCTTTCAGTTTGCCAGAGGAGATTCATCTGGAAGTTAATATCTATAACATTAAGGGACAGAAAGTGAGAACACTGGCGGATGAGCTATACCGGGCTGGCGAATATGAACTGGTCTGGGATGGCAGAAACACCGGTGGTAAGCAGACCGGCAGCGGAGTTTATTTTGTCCGGGTAATGGCAGGCGAAGAAATGCTGTACCGGAAGGCGGTAATGATCAAGTAATTTTAAATTTTGAATTTTGAATGAGTGGCGGGCGAATTAAAATTCGCCCATCACTCTGGGATAAAGACGGGAGAATGCTATGAGAAGATTTTTATTGCTGGTTATTTTGCTGCTGATTTGTTATTGTTATGGTGAGATCATAGAGGTGGATATAGAGGGAGGAGGAGAGTATCTCAGTATTCAGGAAGGGATAGATGATGCAGGAACTAGTGATATTGTACTTGTATATCCGGGAAGATATTATGAAAATATTGACTATCTTGGAAAGACAATATCGGTAGTAAGCCTGGAGTGGCAGACAGGAGAACGGCATTATATCCATGAGACTATCATTGATGGTAACCAGCAGAATAGTTGTGTGGTATTAATGAATGATGAAGGTGAGGGGACTTTATTACAGGGATTCACAATATGCAATGGAATAGGAACAATATTATCAGGTAACAAGAGATATGGTGGTGGCGTATTAATATTTGAATCTAATTTACAAATAGTAAACTGTATTATTGAACATAATCAGGCATATTCAGGTGGAGGAATTGCAATATCTTACAGCGAAGTTTTCTTAACAGGCGTAACAATTAGGAATAACTTGGCAGGTAATAGTGGAGGGGGGATAGTAAGTGGAAATTTATATGAGCCAATCCATTTTTCGGAAGAAAACAGATGTAATATTTATTTAAATGATGCTCCTTTTGGTAAGGATGTCAGAAATAACTTTGAACCAGGTTTAATAATAGATGTGATTGCAGATACATTGAGTACCTGGGAACCTTTGGGCTACGACATAGTACAAACTGATGCATTAAACCAGAGTTATGAAGGAATGCTACTCGATTGTAATGCTGCAAAAATAGAAAGAATAGAAGCAGACCTTTATATATCACCTGAAGGAGATGATGATAATAGTGGATTATCAGCAGATGAGCCAATGAAAAGTTTGAGCAGAGCTTTGCGGTATATCAAGGCAGATAGTTTAAACCACAGAACAGTCCATCTGGCTGAAGGAGAGTATTTTCCGATGAGTAATGGTGAAGTTTTTCCTGTTGCAATGAGGGATTACGTTTCTTTGGAAGGAGCAGGAATAGATCAGACAGTGCTTGATCTGGAAAATGAAACAGGTTTCTATTTGGATTTTGGTGGAGAATTCAATTACAAAGTAAGTGATATGACGATCAGAAATGGTGATAACGGGGCATGGGACTTTTTTATCAAACTTCAACACAAAAATTATGCATCTGGAATAGTAGAGATTGAAAGATTGAAAATAATTGATTGTGATTACAGTGCATTTATGATCATCAGTTCATCTGTAAACACAATGATGAGTGAATTAATATTTAAAAGTAATGAAAGTGGACATGTAATTACAGCAACTAATACATTTCCTGAGAATACCAGAATAACGATAAATAATATGATAATGCATAATAATCGGGATTGTAATATAAATACCAGTAGCCAGATATATGATTTTAATTCAATTATCATCGGATGTGAGTTCAGCAACAACTTAAGAATTAACACAGGAACACCTATGGCAGCATCGGGAGTATGTTATAGTTCATTATTCAACGTGAGAACCGATATCATCAACTGTACATTCAGTAACAACAGTCTGGATGGTCCTTATATTGCAAGTGCACCAATATCCATATCAGAGGGAGGTACATTAAGTCTTATCAATACGATCATCTGGGGTAATGATGATTTGACGCATTCGGTAGTATTCAATGATGCAGGAGGTTCGGAGTTTACAGCAAATCATAATATAATAACAGGCGGACAACAGGGGATATATGGTAATCCCGGGACGATGAACTGGCATGATGCAACAAATTATGAGGTAGATCCTGACTTTGTGTCACCGGCAGAGGGCAATTATCAAT
>CAZAHZ010000378.1:0-3286 GCA_964485055.1 uncultured Candidatus Cloacimonadota bacterium | reverse complement strand
AAGCTACGGCATCAGACTACATGAATTCCGTCTCGACAAGCGGCAGGCGGAAGACGCTGAACACGCGGAAAAGAAAACAATCTTTCACTGCTATGTAATTTCATGTCCCAAGCCTGGGGCAAAGGAACAGGACAATCTGCCTCAGGATTGAAAATATATTTATTGTTGCCTGATAATTCGCTTTTATTTGAGTTGACCATATAGAAGAGGTAATTATGGATAATTTAAGAGCATTGAAAGAAATAAAGAGATACAAAGATGGCAAATTCGAGATGCTGACCGATCTGGTGGTTCGCGAAGTTTCTTTCACGATAAATATTGATGACCAGAGGCTGGTGGCGATAGCCTGTCTGCCGGAAAATCTGCCGGAGCTGGCAAGGGGGTTTCTGTTTTCCGAAGGACTTGTTTTGCATAAAAAAGAGATTATTTCCAGCGAATTTTCTCAGCAGGAGAGACAGATCAATTTCAAACTGCAGATTCCCGCGGAAAGGATCAGCAGCTTTTTCCAAACCGGTGAAAAAACCTCTGGGTGCGGTTCCACTTTATCATCAGCATTGACGGGAAGCCGGACAGCATTTCCTAAAATCAGGCTGGATGCCGAAAGCATTTTGAATATAATGCATCAAGTCCAGCTTAATTCCACTCTCTTCAAACAAACCGGTGGCGTGCACAGTGCTGGTCTGGTTCGGGATGAAGAAATTGTGTTTTCTGCTGATGATATTGGCAGGCACAATGCTGTGGACAAAGTGGCTGGTATGGCTTTGCTGCAAGATCGCAATCTCCAGGATTTCTATCTGATCTGCAGTGGCAGGATTTCATCAGAGATCGTGAAAAAATGTGTCCGTCTCGGTATTCCACTTATTGTTTCGCAATCAGCAGTAACATCAGAAGCAATCAGACTGGGCTGGGATTATAAAACTTATATAATAGGTTTCACCAGAGGGCAGAGATTTAATATCTACACTGGTTTTGAAGAAGAGATATTTTAGTGTATGCAAGTTTCACTGTTAATATAATTAAGTAATTAGCAATATATATTGACGTAAATATTCAGATATAAATATTGCTTACTAATTGGAGGTTCCACCCATGATTAATTCAGTTTGCATATTTGGTGACTCGTTGTCAAAAGGGATAATTTTTGACAGCGTGATGAAAAAATATATACTGTTAAAAGATTGTTTCGCTAATATGATTAAAACCAGTTCCAATATCATCGTAAAAAACTATTCAAAATTCGGTAGCACTATTTCTAAAGGACTTGAAACGTTATATCAGCATAAAGATGAGCTAATAAACTTCGATTATATAGCATTAGAATTCGGTGGTAATGACTGTAATTTCGACTGGGGTGAGATTTCTACTTATCCTGGAAAAGAACATCTACCGCATACACCTTTAGATCTATTTATGCTGAAATATATTGAAATGATTAACGAAGTGAAAAAATGTGGCAGCTTTCCTGTACTTCTCACGCTTCCTCCCATTGTCTCTCAGAAATATTTTTCCTGGATTTCACGTGAATTAAATGCTGAAAATATCCTGCATTGGTTAGGTGATGTGGAACAAATTTCGCGTTGGCACCAAAAGTATAATCTGGCTATTTATCAGTTAGCAAAAAACTGCTGCACTCCACTAATTGATATAAATAGAGAGTTTTTGAAAATTACTAACCTGCAGAATCTATTTTGCGAAGACGGAATCCATCCTAATAAAGAAGGACATAAGCTGATCAGTAGCATAATAGACAACTCTATCAGCCAATACAGAGCTGCCTTTTCCTCATAATTGACTGGCAGCCAGCCATAGCTTATGGTTATATAATTTTTTGCAGATCCGTATGTGTGTTAATATTAAAAAAATACTTTATATACTCTTTCTCAAAATCAAGATAACCGGCATTTGATCTGCTATAGAAACTTCGCACGGAATATCTTCCTGATGTAAGGCATTCTTCCAGGTATGGCAGATTTGCTTTGGAATAGATCGCATGCAGCGGTTCGATGCCTTCTTCGTGCTGTGGCACCAGAATATCTACATCTGTATTTCTATAAACTGCGATCTGCCGATGTATTATGCTGGCTTCCAGATATGGCATGTCGCAGGCAAACACGAAGACAGCTTCCGTTTGGGAATGCTTCATAGCTGCATGAATCCCGCCCAAAGGTCCGCAATTTATGAATTCATCTTCCACGATCTGCAAGTTTGGGAATTTACTTCTTAGCGTTTCTTTACTGGTTGAGATGATGATGTTTTCAAAGATACTTTCCAGCAATACCACTTGTTTATCAATAAGATGATTTCCCTGAATTTTGATCAGCGATTTCTCCTGCTGGATTCTGGAGTTGTTTCCTCCTGCCAGGATAACTGCCGTGATATCAGTAATTTTTCTCTGGTTATTCATTGCCTGGATTATCCATTAATATGATACAACCCGCCGTAGCGGGTTGTATCGAAAATATAATAACAATTATTATTTAACTGCGCATTTTCTGAATACCAGCCAGTAAAGTGTACCTACGAAGCCGGCGCCACCAACGATGTTCCCGAGTGTTACCGGGATCATATTGTGGATGAAACCACCCCAGGTAATGCTGTTAGTGGTATCAACAAACATTCCGATAGGAATGAAATACATATTGGCTACACTATGCTCAAAACCTGAAGCAACGAAAGCCATGATTGGGAAGAAAATTCCAAATATTTTTCCAGTTATATCATGCGAAGCTATAGCCAGCCATACTGCCAGACAGACCAGCCAGTTACACATGATTGCACGGAAAAATGCAGGTCCAAAAGCCAATCCAACTTTTGCCTGAGCTATGGCTATTGCTTTGTCGGCGACTGCACCACTCACCAGACCAGAAGCAAACATGAACCAGACGAGCAGCATGGAACCAATAAAGTTAGCGATAAACACTAAAAGCCATTTGTACAACATCTGGCTTAATTTGGCTTCTCCCGACAAAACGGACATCATCATAAGGTTGTTTCCGGTAAATAGTTCGGCACCCGCAATAACTACCAGTATAAGTCCTACACTGAAGACAGAACCGAATATCAAAGTTGAGATGCCTTTATCAAAGGTGATCATCGCTCCCATCCTGGTTGCTAACTGAGCTCCAAAGGCGATAAATGCCCCTGCCAGAATTCCCAGAATTATTACATTCCAGAAATTCAGTTTACATTTTGATACACCAACTTTCGAGATGACTGTTTCGGCAATATTTGCCGGAGCATTGAAATTCGACATAATTCTTCTCCTTTTTTTTACTTAGTTTTTTCA
>CAZAHZ010000377.1:0-3291 GCA_964485055.1 uncultured Candidatus Cloacimonadota bacterium | reverse complement strand
AGATTGCTGGCAATCAGAGAAGAGTAATTTCCGCTATAGATTTCTATAGGATCCACATTAGGAGCAGTGAATGCCATCATATCATTAACATACATCTTGGAATCTATGCAGGTTGTCCCCGATGTAGAGGGATCACCCACCATTAAACCTCGCTGATACCATTGCGTGTTAGTCATATAAGGTTCTTTTTCATAATTGATTATTTTGGCGAGAATTGAGGCAAGCTGAGTGGCATTGTCAAAAGGAATTCTGCCGATTGAGGCATCAGGTAAAACATCATTCCCGGACAGCATCACAAAATTATTGTCTGATTCTCCCGTATTCACATAATAACAGGGAATGCTGTAGCTGCCGTTGCCATCACCAACCAGGCATACATATTCCGGAGGATTATCCCAGTCATCATAGGCATTCTGGATATAATTATGAATAGAATTAGTAGAATTTCCAGTCTGCGAGGTGGAAGCAGTATGCACCTCAAAACCCTTCTGGCGACGCCAGTCAACCAAATATTGCAGATAGTCTTCCACAGTATTATTATTATAGTAGATATATAAAATACAAGGTTGTTGAAATTCCTCATCCCGCCGGAATCCTTCATAATTGATCACAGTATTACGGTACAGTTTATCAAATGCAGCGGAAGGTTTACGCACTTCGCTTATTTCATTGATCCCCGGCTGATCATCTGAAAAGATACGGACAGCTATCTGCTCGTTAATTATCAATTGCTGACTGGCTGGGTCATATTGAAAAGGATTAAATGTCACCCTGACCAGCCGGTAATCCCGCATGATCACCGGTTCACCCATCTGGGCAACTGCCTGCGGATATATCTCAGTCCCTTCGTAAAAATCGTTGTCTATCACAAATTCTCGGCTGGGTGGCTGACTTTCGGATTGCAGGCTCTGACGCGGATATAATGAGATGTTTTCCAGTCTGCTCTGTTGATTACCGTTTATTTCAAAAAATATACGTCCCTGATCGGGTACTGCAACCAGTGTGCTGAAACAGGGGATCTCTGGAAAGCCCGGCTCGGCATATTCCCCGCCACCGGTTGTGATTATCCGGCTATAGGCTGTTCCTTCCGCCTGAATTTCTACGAGCTCATAATCAGGAACTGTAAAATCCAGTTCTGTCTCTATGCCATCAGTAACACAGGAAATCTGATCTTCCATGATATTGTTAACTGATTCAGCATTCAGAGATAAAATTAATACAAATAGTAAACAAAATATTATCCTTGTCTTCATAGTCCGTCCTTCCACACAATATTTATTTTATATAACGCAAATTTTATTCCAATTTAACTTCATTATAGATAAAACATATCTGTTTACCTTTGAGCGGAAAACTGGATTATTAATTTGTCACCCGGTAATTGGATAATTTGATCAACTGATCTTCTGTCCATTCCGAAGGCTGCCAGCTTCGCACATAGATCATCGGATCGCTTTCTTTAAAATCCACAAGCAGAAACAGGTATCCCTCATCCGCATAGCCCGTGGAGGAATACTGCTGCCGCATAGCTATCCCGTAAACTTCCTTATCATCGTTTTTCTGGTTAAATTCACAGGAATTAAAGCCCAGGCAAATATCCTCCTGATTCTCAAATATCATCTCCTGCCGAACTAAAAATTCTTCTTTATTCATCTCCAGATAATCTATATCAGGCTGTAATTCGTTCTTGCCATATTCATAGCTGTGATCTGTCACACCCGGCGTGAGTACGCGTCCCACGATGATCACTGCTTCATCGGCAAAGATGCTGTTCAATGTCTTCATATCGCGGTTAAGATAAGCCGAACGGTATTTCTCCAGAAATTTGACCAGCACCTGACGATAGCGGAAGGATTCTGCCTCCTCGGATTCACAATTCTTGAATTTTCCTACATGATTCTCATATAGCCCGGAAAAGACACTGAAATTTACATCCTGCAAAATACCTGCAGCATTAAAATCAAGCACCAGGTATTCCATCGCCCTCTGGTTCAAAGATGGATAATTGCAATATACAGGCAGAGACCGCACTTCCCAGCCCTCATAAGTTTTATTGATCTCATAACTATACTCACTGTCTATCACCTTCACCTCATTAAATCTGCACATATCACTCAATTTCTGCTTCAGGAAATCGTCCCCGCCATAAGTTTCTGCAATATTTCCTGTTTGCAGACAATTGATGAATTCACATACTGAGGCTGCTATCTCATTTGCCACTGCACAGGTGTCTTCATTGGCATAGCTGAATTTTAAGTCAGCACTTTCATATTGCGGTGTCTGATCTATCTGATATTTCCGCATCTGTTTATTACTATTTCTTGTCTCTTTCAGGTTTATCATCCGCTCGTTATCATAGCTCGGTTTCACGATCGCATCCCAAAGCTGAGCAACCTCCGGCATCTGATTCCGGTTCTTGGCAAAACGGTATTGAACGGAAATCTCCAGTTCATCATAAGTTACACTTGCTCCAGTCAAACGGCAGCGAACCCGACCATCACGACCAATTTCCTCCTCCTGACAATTCTTCGCCAGATAACTGATCTCCAATAATTTCACCGGCTTTCCATTGTATTCCAACCGCAAATATACTTCCCGGATATTATCCTGCACCATTTTATCACGCTCATAGATAAATTGCACTTTATCAATGATCCGCATAATATGATCAGCAGCTTCCAACCGCAAATCTTTCCCCTGATATTCAATTCGCTCCAAAGGTATAGAATTCATCAATATCAAACTATAATAATACCATTGCAAAGCATAAGAAAGGTTCAATTCCTCCTCACTCTGCCCCGCTTTTTCATAGATTGCAATAATTGTCTTCTTCCGCTCATTATAAATACTAACAAGAGAATCCAGATGCAGATAATAAAGTACATACCAGCCCTCAGACTCACGTTTCTGGATCGGCGTCAAATTCTTAAGCGTGATCCCCGAATATGTCCGCATGATCTTCTCAACGCTTTCTGATAATTCTCCATTAATCTCCACCTTAGAAGACTCAAAATCTCCAGAGACTATCACACTGATATTCTGCGATAACCGCAATAATGCCCTATCCCTCGCTTCCCGATAATCCTCTATCTTCTCTGAGCATAATACTTCACCGTAATAATATTCCCCGCAATTCTTGATCTCTTCCGGATTTTGACTATAAGCATAAATTGTTACACAAATCATTAAAATAATTAACCACTTCTTCATTCCCACCTCTCATATAAAAAATATCATTAAGTTTTATCTATCATTTTTTAAGCAAAAGCACGCCAGCAAATAGCTATACCC
>CAZAHZ010000376.1:0-3291 GCA_964485055.1 uncultured Candidatus Cloacimonadota bacterium | reverse complement strand
TACTCCGGTCGGCAATACTGGATAGATGATGATTATCAGGAACATGATTTTCTCTCCTTCCTGCAAATGAATATTTTGTTCGATAGCCTGGCAGCTCATTATCTCTATGAAATACCGGTAACGAATGCAGAGAAGGCTGGGCTGGTCTTTGCCTGCGGGGTGGCTGCTGAGCAGGTATATACTTCCCAGGTGTCAGGCACTTTTGGAGTAAATCAGGCTTATGATGCTTTTCAAAAGTTTAATTTCAGCGGATCGCAATTGATTGATGAGACCACACCGGATTTTTATGAACATATTGCCGCGAATGTGATGGAGGCGCTTCCGGTGCATTTTGCATCCGTAACTCCTGCCTGGGATTCCGGGCATAATTTTGTTATTGATGGTTATAATACCGATGAATATTATCACATAAATTTTGGCTGAGGCGGTACATATAATGGCTGGTATCTGCTGCCGGATGAGATACCGTATGGTTTGACCGTGGTGGAAGGTGCAATCGTGGATATTATACCTGAAGAGCCACCTGCCGGTTTCATCAGCGGTCAAATTACACTTGATCCAGCAGTTGCGGATACTTCAATAATAATCGTGACAGTGCAGAACCTGAACGGAGAGTATTATCTTGAAATCGAGCCTGATATCAGCGGAATTTCCAATTATATCATGCAGGTTCCGATCGGGAATTATACAGTAACCTCAGCCTATCCAGATTATGAATTTATATCTTATGATAACATCATCGTAGAAGAATTTCAAATTACGACAGTTGATTTTTCGCTTGATCAGATCATTGCACCAGTCGGACTGGAAGCAGTGCTTTCCGGAAACGAGATAACATTGAACTGGCAGCATAACTCAACAAGGATGCTGCAATATTTCAATATTTACCGGAATATAAATTCCACAGCCTTCACGCTGCTGGATACCACCAGCCAGTTAAATTACGTTGATACTATCATTCAGCCGCAGAATCTCACGTATGGTTATTATGTCACGGCTAAGTATGCTCAGGATAATGAAAGTCACTCTACCAATCAGGTTTATGTCGAATATATAGTGACAGTTACCGGTGATGAAATTATGTCATCATACCTACTCGGCAATTATCCTAATCCATTTAATCCGGAGACAACTATTTATTTCTCACTGGCTGAAGACAGTAGTATTGAACTGGTAATTTTCAATGTCAAAGGGCAGAAAGTGAAAACCATAGCTGAAGGGGTTTATGAAAAGGGGAAGCATGCGGAAGCGTGGAATGGGGAAGATGAGAATGGCAAAACTATGGCTTCGGGAGTTTACTTATATCAGTTGAAAGCTGGAGTGAAAACAGCGATTAAACGGATGCTACTATTGAAATAATTGCGGAGAAGAGGAGAAGAATAGAACACGGAGAACACTGATAATACGGACAAACACGGATAATGTAAGATTTTTTTAAATCTAAGATTTAATTGTTATATTGACCACGAACCACACTAACCACACTAACTCTACGACTACACGACTAAGAGACTTAGAGACGGGACGACTTAGCAACAAAGAGAAAGAGAGAAAATGAGAAGATGCGAAGGGGAGAGACGGGATTCGGGACTAGGAACTAGGGACTTGGGACTAGGAACTCGGGATTCGGGACTAGGGACTTGGGACTAGGAACTCGGGATTCGGGACTAGGGACTCGGGAGTTTATTGATCAATTGATCACATCATTAGGGCTGAAGAAAGCGATCATGAACCACTATAATATTGAGAATTGCTTTATTGATAAGATAAATTTAACCAGGATATATCAAGAAACGGGAGAAATTGCAATATTATTGATATTATAAAGCGTATGTTGTTAGATAGAATGGCGTGATGTTGAACAGTCTCTTAGGTCCATATGATAATATGGAAATAAATATTGACGAATATGACTTGATGTTATTTTGGGTATAATTAAATAAGATATAAGATAAGCATTGAACCTGTAATCAGGAGGAAAAATGATTAAGAAAATAGATATTTTTAATTTTAGAGGAATTTCTCATCTTGAAATTGATGGTTTTGAACAGGTTAACCTTCTGGTCGGTAAGAATAACAGTGGTAAATCCACTGTTCTTGAGGCAATTTTTTTAAATCTGGGAGCTATCAATCCTAATCTGACTCACTCAATAAATTCAATGAGATTTTATGATAAAATAGATGATATGGCTTTCCGGTCTTTTTTTTATAATTTTAAAATTGATGAAAGTATAAAGATTAATATGACGGTTAAAGCCCCAAAACAATATCGTGATTTAGAAATTTCAGCCTTATATTCCGAACCTAGAAATGGAATAACAATTAATTTAAAGGACGTTGAAGGAAGTGAAAATTCAGCACTTATGTCAGCGAAAATTAAAGGTTTGGAAAGTAAATTTAGATTTAAAACTTCTTCAAAAGGGAATTATCAGGAATTTAAATCTAATCTGATTTTAGACAATTCTGGTGTCAAAATAGAATTTCCTCAGGATTATTCAGAAAAGCTATTTGGTATTTTCTTATCACCACGGAAGTTTTTTACTCAAGATATGGTTAACAGGCTGGAACAGATCAAATTTAGAAAAGAAGAAGGAATGTTGATTGAAATCCTTAAAGAAGTAGAACCGGATTTACAAAAACTGGAAATCTTAGCCAACAATGTGATAGCTGCTGATATTGGAAAGAATAATCTTATCCCTCTTTATCTTATGGGTGACGGGATTGTCCGGCTGATGTCTATTATTCTGACAATTTATGAACACAAAAACGGATATATTCTAATTGATGAAATAGAGAACGGTTTTCATCATAAAACTCTTGATATTTTGTGGAGAGCTGTTTTCAAATTAGCTAAATTGACCAATACTCAAATCTTTGCCACTACGCACTCCTGGGAAAATATTGTTAAATTCAATAAAGTATTAGAACAAGAAAAATTCTATAATACCAATCTTTTCCGTATTGAACATCACCATGAAAAGAATAAGGTTATCAATTATGACAGAGAACTACTGGATCAGACCATCAACAGTAATTGGGAGCTCAGGTAATGAGTACAGGCACAGCTATTCAAATCGAAAAACAGAGACTTTTACTGGTCGAAGGTTAGACTGTGCGACTATGAGACGGGGGGACGGAGAGAGGGGGCGAAAGTTTGAAGGTTTGAAGGTTTGAGGGAATGAGGGAATGAGGGAATGAGGGAATGAGGGAATGAGGGTTGAAATTGAGAAATTGTGAAATTGCGAAGTAAGATTAAGTGAGAAGAAAAAAAAGTGAGAAGTGAAAAGAAAA
>CAZAHZ010000375.1:0-3296 GCA_964485055.1 uncultured Candidatus Cloacimonadota bacterium | reverse complement strand
AGAAGGGGAGAAATTGAAGATTAGAGGGTGTGAAGGTGAGAAGGTGTGAGGAATTAAAGATGTGAAGATGCGAAAATGCCGGATGGTAATTTATTCATAAAATACACGATGGCAAGTTTGCATGATGAATTTGATGTTATTGAATGCTTTGAACAAAAAGGTAGATAATTACGCTGGGGAGAGATGACAAAAAAACAAATAGAATTATATCATGAGCCAGGGGTTAAACCTCCATCGTTATAATTAGCGGGAATGCAGGTTTAATGTAAGAAAGATTTTCAACCACTGAAGGCACTGAATTACACTGAAAATAATATAATGTAAGACTTTTATTAACTAACCGCGAAAGCCGCTAATTGACGCGAAAGGAAGAGTAGAGGATGTGTTTCTTGCATCCATAAGCCATCCTGGTCTGATTTTCTTAAATCAATAATACCAGATAAGTCAGGAGTTTTGAACGGTACTCCGGGCAAGACTTCTGGACGACCATTTTCACCCTAAAACCCAATTAGTCCAAGCTGCTCAGAACTCCTGTCCAGAATACATTCATCCCGATAAATCGGGACTGGTCTTACCTGCAATGCTTGAGCAGAATATTATTATTCTCTAAAATGTTTACTATGGGGAATATATTTGATAATTTCTTCAATATGTTAAAGATATTCATAATTCATCTAATTAATTGGTGCTTATAAAAATAATAATTGATATTTCTTGACGTGATAATTCTTTTTTAATTATTTAACTGTAAATTATAGAAGGGTTAATTGGAAATGGAATGACGATGGGTAGGCTTAACGAATGGGGAATTTCATTGTTCAAGTACATTGGATGAAAAGGTTAATCACCTTTATATTATTTCCTTTCAGTAAACTTCCAAAGGAAGTTAAACTAAGGAGCAAGCTTGGAAAATGTCGATATTATGGTAATACGAAGCAGGGATATTATACAGATGAGAAAGTAGGGGAAGCCTGCGTGATATGTGGAGGATAATCTCTATTTATAAATAATATAGGAGGAATCTATGAAAGGGTATTATCTAATTAGTTATGAAGTTAATAATTATGTGAATGGAATTGAAGGACTTATTAAAGGGGTTGAAGAAAGAATAGAGTGATATAAGCATGTCAGAATAAATGCTACAACCTGAATAATCCGAGTTGAAAATGATGCGACTGAAAAGCAGATGGGAGAATCAATCCATGATCGTATCGCAACGTTTTATGACAATGTTATGATTACTCACATCATTATTATCAGAATAAGTTAAATTATTTACTTGATGCTTATCACTATACTGGAAAAGAAACTCAGGAATTGATTATAAAATTAACAAAAGGTTATAATTAACCCAGGTTTGTTGTTCTGTTTTAGAATGAAGGAGGAATCAATGAGAGATGAGGAATTGTATTCAGAGGAAGAATTAAAGACTAAGAGAAAGGGTAAAAACAAAATTGGGTGCGTTGTATTAATAATAGCCGTGATTATATTTTTTATAATTTTAAATAATAGAGACACACCATCATCAGGAAAGAGTGTATCCAAGTTAAGTGAAAGTCAAGTTGAGACCATTGATAACTTAGTTCAATTAGGTCAGCTAAAAGTTAATTATGAACTTAATGAAGCATTTATTGATATTGTATTGTGGAATGAGATGGATTATACTCTTAAAGAGGATTTTAGTGCAGCATTAGCTATCTACTGCGGGAACAAGAAAGGAACTCAACTATATTGGGTAGATATCAAAGATAAGCGAAGTGGCAGGGATTTGGCAAAGTATAGCCAGAGTTGGGGATTTAAGGTGTATTAGCAATGTGAACATCGTGAATAGTGTGAAGAAAGAGAGAGATATTCTTGACATATATATATCAAGAAAAATGTTGACAACTAAATGAAGAAGTATATTAATTTGTTCAGAAAATAGAGAAGGTAGTAAGATTAACATGGAGGTTGTCTTGTGTGATAAGAAGACCGTTAGAGTTATAGTAAGTTCAATAACTTTGGACACTTCAATGAGTTTATCTCGCAGAGTGGATCGCCCATTCGGCAATGAGGGGGTATTGGAGAGATCTTACAGAATGGTAAACACTGCAATGAGGGAGTCATTTAATGAGCAAAGACAAAGGATTAGAAGACAGGCAATTTCCACCAGAAGTATGGCAAGAAGCTAAAGAAATTTCCAGTTTACCTGACGACAGGAAACGGAGCAAAGAGATAGCTATAAGGCTAATGTATGCCAGGCAGTCTCCTTATCCACCACCTCATGAAGTTAGAGTTTTTCAAGAATATTGTCCCGATTTTTTAGAAAGAGTTGTTGCAATGACCGAAAGATCGCTTGAGCATAACATTGAAATTGAGAAAGCTTTGCTGCCAGCTAACATAGATTTAGCCAAGCGAGGGATGTTCAATGGAGGATTAATCGCACTCCTGTCAATGGCAGCTTTGATTTTTGCAATTATCTTTGATAGCCCTTGGTTAGGAGGGGGAGCTATATTTACTGCTCTTTCGACTATAATAGTGGCATTTGTAACCAAGCAAGTAAAAAAACACTAAAATCCCCGTATTCTCAGAAGAAGTGTCTAAATATCGCAAAAACCACCTGGACACGGTTGGACATATTCTCAAAAGTTTTGTCGAGCAAACCCCCAAAACATCCTTTATTCTCAAAACAACAAATCTATTAACTCCTCAGTTAATAATCATTCCAATCTCCCACCACAAACCAATCTAACCACACTCAAACCCCCAAAAAAACCATTTCCTCTATTCTCATTTCCCCTGTCCCCACCCCCATAACCGATGACTTAAAACAAACTTCTGGAAGGTCATGATCACCACATTCACCAATCTTACAGGTCGACAGGTAGAGGGATAATTGTCTCAGAAAAGAGAGTTTTTTGAATCACAGAGGTACAGAGAACACATAGGAATGTAATGCGAAGATTTTTTAATCTTGTAAATATCTTGCATTCTGTAAATCCTGATTCAAAAAATTGCTTTCACATTTCATTTTTCCGCGCTTTCCGCGCCTTCCGCGGTTAATAGTCTTATATTACATTTTTTGTGATTATTCAATCTTATCTATTCCAGGGCAAACACATAGATTTGCCCCTACACCATCCCTGTCCAAAATACGGTCTGAAGTCCTTTTTGTGCCAGCAATGCTGCAACAATATAATGTTATCCTATCAAAAGTTTACTACTGGGAATATATTTGATAATTTCTTCAATATGTTAAAGATAAGTCAAGTCTTATTTTTTGGTGTAAATTCATTTCTCTTTGATTCCTTCATTTC
>CAZAHZ010000374.1:0-3297 GCA_964485055.1 uncultured Candidatus Cloacimonadota bacterium | reverse complement strand
TATCAATTACCGGAAAAAGAAATTATGCTGAAAGATCAGGAGCTGGGGGCATGTGAGGACTATATTAATTACCGGTTTTCATCACCCTGGATGGCGCTGAATCAGGATAATTATAAAATCTACAAAGAAAAAAATAAACTAGAGCAGCAGCAATACCTTAAATTTATGTTAAGGCAAAATATAAAATCATTATGCAAAGGACTGGATTACTGGATAGAAGACGTGGAAAAAATAAAAGTAGAGGGTTACTTCAGAGAAAAACCGGTAAACTTCAAAAACCGTAAAATGCTCTGCTTTATCGGAGAATTCATGATCAACTTTAAGATTCCGCAATACCTGGGCATCGGCAAACAAAGTGCGCGGGGTTTTGGCGTGGTTGAAAGGGTAAAAGTGAATTAATCCAGGGAGGAAAAATGTCTTATAAATATTCAGGATACGTGGGAAAATTAATAATATTTTTTATTTATCTGTTTTGGAGTGATAAAAAGATGATGCTACCAGATACTTTTGTATTATGGGTATGGATCATTTATCTTGTTAATGTTCTTCTGAACCATTACTGCCGTGGCAAAATGGATACAGCGCGGAAAATTACCAGAATTTATCTGAACAATAAATCTGGGATCAGTGACAAAAAAGCGCGAAAAATGTCTTATGAATTACTACCTAATTCGATGGTAATTATTTTTGTCATTTGGGGGATTCTGAATATCTTATCCTTTGCGTGGATATTGGATTATGAGGGATTGATCGTGGGAATTTGTTCAGAAATATTACTACTCATATTATTAGCAATTCTACCAGTTCAATATAATTCACATCTAAGAAATATTTATAAGCATTTTGGAGAATCAGAGTCAAAAAAATCGAAAAATATAATAGAAGCAGGTTTTGATCTTGACGATGTGAAGTCCTTTATTGAAAAAGCAATTAATGACAAAATTAATCCGCATAAATGGTGGTTAGAGATTAAAAATGAGAATTTCAAGAAGGATGAAAAGAGCAAATAATGATGAAGTTAGATTTTAGAGTTGTGGAAAGAGTAAATTGATATAAACCAAGGAGAGAAAATGGGAATAATATATCAAGGATACATATCAAAATTACTAGTATTACTTGCTTACCAGTTTATAAGGGATAAAAACATGATGTTACCAGATACTTTTGTATTATGGGTATGGATCGCTTATATTGTAAATGTTTTTCTGATCCACTATTGCCGTGGCACCCTGAATATAACACGGAATATTACCAGAATTTATCTGAACAATAAATCAGGGGTTAATGACAAAAAAATCGCAAACAAGCCTTATGCATTACTGCCTCATTCCACGCAATATATTGGTCTCCTTTGGATTGCACTGAGGCTCTTTTCCTTTTTGTGGATATTGCTTTATCAGGGATTGATCCTGGGAATTTGTGCAGAAATCTTAATATTCATAATATTAGCAATACTGCCAGTTCAATATAATTCACATCTAAGAAATATTTATAAGCATATTGGGGAATCAGAGTCCAAAAAATCGAAAGAAATAATTAAAGCAGGTTTTGATCTTGGCGAGGTGAAGTCCATTTTTGAAAAAGCAATTAATGAGAATATTAATCCACATGTATGGTGGTTAGATATTAAGGGGAAAAATTCGAAGAAGGATAAAAATTGAAGATAATGATGGAATTAAAGTTTTGGAGTCAAAACAGAATAATTAGTGGAGAATTCATGATCAATTTCCATATCCCACAATACATTGGATTAGGCAAGCAAAGCGCGCGGGGATTTGGAGTGGTAAAAAGAGTGTAAGGAGGACGGATGATAAATAGTTTTAAGATGTTGGGACAGTATGTATTAAGGAAAGCTGGATACTATGATGCAGAGGAAGAAAAAGAGAAGCGAAAAATACTTTTAGATAATCTGTCCTTAGTACCAAGAGCAAAGATTGATAAAAAAAGTGAGAAAGCGTTGCTTGATGGGAGGGCAATCTGCTTGAATTTTAATCTCAAAAAAGGTATATTTGAATTTAGATTATCTGAGATAGAGCTTGATCGGAATCAACGGGAAACTATATTTGCGTTTGGACTGGCAAATCCAGGAGATAGTAAAAAGTTTCTTATGACCAATAATGTAAGTACTTTTATTAGTTCAACATTTAAGGAATCAATTGAATATATTAATGAAAAGCAGAAAAAGGAGAAAACAGCAGAATGGTTTAAGGCAAATATCAGTGAAAATTATTTAAAATTGCAAACAAAGATATATGAGGAGTATTACCGAAAAGATGAGGGCATTTATTTAGATGAAAGAAAATTAGAACCAGCACAGAAAAAGTTATTTGAAGAAATATATGATGTTGAAGCAGCAAAATGTAAGAACGACAGCAAGCCAAAAATAGAGGAAGTATATTTCAGGTTATTGAATAAGGTATTTTATAATCGAGAATCTAAGAGTCTTGATAAATTTTCCTCAATATTTATAGTCAATTTTGATGGTAAAAGTATCTTAGAATATGAAGACAGAAAATATGCAGAGGATTATATTAATCTTTGTTATTATGACTTAGTTCAGCGTTTTTCATTAGAAAAGGGAAAGGGCATCAAATATTGTCATATATGTCAAACAGAGAGAGAGATAATTCAGGACATACCATTACTGATGAAGTTTTACGGAACTACTAATTCGCTTAATTTTGAAAACGTAACCAATTCAAATGCTTACAAGTCATTTTCAATTTGCGAAAGCTGCCTTATTGAAGTATTAGCGGGAATGAAAACAGTAGAAATAAATTTGCGAGATTATCTGTTTGATATGACGGTATATTTGATACCTAAGGATATAAGCGATAACATAGACTTATCACTTTACAAGAATGTTATCAGGATATTGAAAACCTCCAGGAGAAAATATGTGGATGATATAGTTAGGTTAAAAGCAATCTTGAAAGCTTCTAATAAAAAGAGTTTAGCTTTTGATATCATGTTTTACTATCATCCCTTAGGATCGCAACAGTTTGATATTTTAAGATTAGTATCTAATGTGGAGCTATTTTTACTATTGGATAAATTATCAAGATTTGACAGCATATCTGAGAAATATGGATTAGATTTACTGGATCATAAAAATGGTAACAACAGTTTAACGCTTGAAGACCTGAGGAATTATCTATTTCCATCCTGGTTTTCGGAAGTTAAATCGCCTGACTATAAGGTATTAGGACGTAAATTAGTAGAGTTTTTAGACAGATTTTTATGGGCTCTTCATCAAAAATAATGGGTTGATAAAAAAGCAGAGTAATTTAAATTGGC
>CAZAHZ010000373.1:0-3300 GCA_964485055.1 uncultured Candidatus Cloacimonadota bacterium | reverse complement strand
TTATCTCATTGGGGCTCGATTTGAATACTAACCCATTATTTTTGATGAAGAGCCAGAAAAAGTCTATAAAATGTGCAGAGATATTGATACCCAAAAAAATTCCTCCTTCGTATATTTTTGGGGTTTACGTAAAAAATGAAAATGATAAAAATAGCTTGCTGAAATTAGGCTTTAATCGACAAATTGAAATGGATGAGGAGATATTCTTTGGATAAAGGAAAAGACAATGATAAAAGTATTATTAGGTGATATCTTTGAAAGCAGAATGGCAGTACTTGTCAATACAGTAAACTGCGTAGGAATCATGGGTAAAGGTATAGCTAAAACTTTCAAAGAGAGATATCCTGATAATTTTATTCATTATAGTGAGCTTTGTAAAGTAGGCAAGGTTAAACCAGGGGAACCATATTTCTTTGAAAGTCACGATTTATTTTCTGAAAGACTGATAATCAATTTTCCAACGAAATTGCACTGGCGTTCTGCATCAAAAATAGAGGATGTCATCATCGGGCTGGATCACTTTATTTCACATTATAGAGAATGGGGAATAAAATCGATCGCTTTTCCGCCTTTGGGCTGTGGAAATGGAGGATTAGAATGGTCAACCGTAGGTAGAATTATGTATCAGAAATTAGTAGAACTTGATATTGATGTTGAGATTTATGCACCTTATGGAACCTCATCAATTCAGTTAACAACTGAATACCTTAGCCAGCCCATTACAGAAAACCAGGTAAAATTATATGGTAAATATGCAGGCAGGATAAAATCGGAATGGGTGCCGATAATTGAAGCAGTTTACATTCTACAGGAATCACCTTATGCTCCAAAAGTCGGACGAGTGATTTTTCAAAAAATCGCTTATGTAATGACAGAAATTGGGATTAAAAGTGGTTTTATTTTTGGACCAAAACATTACGGTCCCTATTCAAAGGAATTAACGGAAGCGATGCGGGTTTTATCAAATGCCAATATCATCAGCGAAAAACAATTAGGCTCGATGACACAACTGGTAATAAATGATGAATATCTGGAATTGAGAAACCATAATCTGGACATTATAAACGAATATAAAAGCAAAATTGAGAAAACAGTAGATCTATTCAGTAGAATAAAGGATACAGAACAGGCAGAAGAGGCAACTACAGTATTTTTTAGTGCCCGAAAATTAAAATTGACCAAATCTGTAATTTCAGAGCAGGAATTAGTAGATTACATATTAGACTGGAAAAAGCACTGGAATAATGAAAATAAGAAGAAGTCTTTGATTTCCACTATCAGAAATTTAGTGATCTTAAAATGGCTGGATGTAACTCACAGTGACGGATTGCCTGATCAGGAATATATCTAAAAAGCATTTACTCATAATGTTTACTCAGAATATCTTCAGGCTATTGATTAATAGAAAAGTTTTATTTTGTGGGAAGTAGCTGCCAATATTTTTTTGTATCTAGTGTCATGTCATTGATCAATTGTCGGATAAAGTCTTTTAAGCTTTATACGTGAATCTTTATTTGTAAACTGCCAAAGGAGAAATTGAGGCAGAAAGAGAACTTGAACAAGAAAGGTGTGAGCGTATTGGTTGGCCCAGACCAATAATAGACTATCATTCATTGCCTGAGATAAAAATCTGGGAAAATGTAAGACGCAGAAATGAGAAACGTATTTTACTCTGGTTTGAAGCCGTTGAATATCTGGTTGTATTAGCAAAAAGAAAAGACAGAATAACAGGAAGAGAATACATATTACCCTGGACTGCATATCCTGTAACAAGATCACATAGAAAAGATAAACTTCAGAAAGAATATGAAAATACGTTGTAAAAGGCTAATGCCGCTCTTTTATGAACGGCATCGTTACTCTTTCCACAACTTGGTAGATGAGCTGTGTCATTTAATAGAAAATGTAGAAATGGAGTCAAGATATTTGATAAAATAACTGGCATCCCCCCGAAATTTTTTTCATTTCATTCATCCTGGGAACGGGGAGCTCCAGCTCCTCGATTATAAAGCTACGAGCTGGAGCTCGTAGTTCCCAGGAAAAATACTCTCTTCGAAGTTTTATTTTCAAACAGTATTATGCTGAATATCATTTATTAGCTATCACTTATAGCATCATTAAAAAAAAGAAATCAGGGGGATGCCTGATTTGATAAAATAAGTGGGAAAATATTGTTTAGGGAGATTTTATGGAAAAGATGAATAGTAAATCAAAAGATATCAGGTTAAAAGGAATATTACATTTTAAATAGGAGTCCAATATAAAAACTTCAAAAAGAAAATTTCTAACAACGAATAGCCTTCGATGACTACGGCTCATCAAGAAGGCTCCATCCTTCGAACTCCCCCGACGCTGAAGCTATGGAGGACAGGAAGGCTACGGGACGATCTGCGAGGGGCGAGAACAACGGGCAAGTTGCTAATCAACTCTAAATTTCATGCCGAATAATTGGAACTTTCTGGAATCGCTTGATAATGGTCGTCATCTACCATGTGACTTATTGGCAGAAATATATTTAATTTCGGGAGGGATACCATATCCAAATTAAAATTCCTTGCCAGAAAAATAGTAAATTCAATCTTATGACATTTGAAATAATAAAAAGAGGAAATAATGAGCACAAAATTTTTTAATAATTCGGGTGAGAATACGTTATTAAATAAATTCAAGGGCATTTTTGAGAATAATAAGGAAAGAGGGAGAGAAATATATTGATGATGGATGTTGGAAGAGAAGATATTTTCACCACAGAGAGCATTAAATAATTTAAAATGAAAAATATAAAATGTAAAATTGAAGACAGAGGAGAAGATATTTTGCCAAAGAGGAGGAATAGAAGATGAAAGAGTTGGAAAAATCTACTCAAATTGCAGTTTTCAAAGGAAAAGAGATAAGGAAGATCATTATTAATAATGAGTGGTGGTTTTCAGTAGTAGATATTGTGGAAGTATTAACAGATAGCACTAATTCGCGGGATTATTGGTACAGATTGAAAAAGAGAGAGTTAGATAATAGCGGAATTGAGTTATCGACATTTTGTCGACAACTGAAATTCCAGTCTTCGGACGGCAAGTTCTATAGCACAGATGCGGTTAATACTGAGAGTGCTTTCCGGATTATACAATCTATTCCATCCCCAAAGGCAGAGCCATTTAAGAGGTGGCTGGCAAAGGTTGGATATGAACGTTTGCAGGATATGAGCGACCCGGCCCGCTCACTCGACCGTGCCCGTGAATACTGGCAGCAGCACGGCAGAAGCGAAAAGTGGATCCAACAGCGGATGATGGGTCAGGAAACCCG
>CAZAHZ010000372.1:0-3312 GCA_964485055.1 uncultured Candidatus Cloacimonadota bacterium | reverse complement strand
TAACTGGCATGGAGAAGATCCGATGACATTTATTGTATCAGACGGATCGAATTTTGTAAGTGATAATACAATAGTGCGAGTGATCTCCGTCAATGATGCACCGGTGATGAACCTGCCGGCGTCAGTGCAAATAAATGAAGATGAAAGCCTGGTGCTTAATTTCGGTTTGTATGTGAATGATGTGGACGGAGACCCGATCATATTAAGCAATACCACAACAGATCATATAGCGGTGGAGATAGACAGCATGCAGGTGACACTGGTGCCGGAAGCAGACTGGAACGGAACTGAGAATATATACATGATAGCCCAGGATCCTTTTGGGGCTTCCGTGATCAGTCAATTACACGTGATAGTTGATCCTGTGAATGATGCGCCGGTGATTAATTTTTTTCTGCCTTATTTTGAATTTAATGAAGATACAGTGCTGGAAGTTGATCTGAATAACTATATAACCGATATAGATAATGATAACCTGACGATCAATATTGCTGGAAATGATAATATTACCGATGAATTAGAAGAAATGAACCTGACATTATCAGCGCCGGAGAACTGGAATGGCTGGGAATTATTTTATTTTGATATCAATGATGGTATGGGCGGAGTGGTTGATGACAGCATCCAGGTTTATGTGCTGCCGGTCAATGATGCTCCAGTGATGCAGTTGCCGGAAAGCATCAGCTTTGCGGAAGATGGGGAACTGCAGGTGAATTTTATAGACAGCGTTTTTGTGTGGGATATAGATGAAGATGATATCACTATAATGACATCAGGCAATAATCGGATATTGACACAAGTGGTGGAAGATATTGTGATATTCACAGCAGAATTAAACTGGAACGGCAGTGAAGATATCACCTTTCTGGCGATAGACGGACATGGCGGTGTAAGCTCAGGGATCATGGAAGTGATAGTCACGCCTGTGAATGATAGCCCGACGATCAACCTGCCAGGACTATTTACTTTTGCCGAGGGAACGGAACTTAATATAAATCTGGAGCAATACATAAACGATGTGGATCTGGATGACATGGGCAGTTTAGAGGAATTAATCTTAAGCTGCAGTGGAAATGATAATGTACTCGTGGAAATAAATGATCTGGAAGTAACATTCAGTTCTGAGCCGGACTGGAATGGCGAAGAGTTGGTAACCTTTACAGTAACGGATTTCGAGCTATTGGCAGCCAGTGATGCAGTTACAGTCCGAGTTTCAATCTGGCAGAATAATCATCCACCGGAGCTCTATCATATTCAACAGCAGAATTTTGCAGAGGATGATGAACTGATAGTAGATTTTGTGGCAGATTCACTGGTGATAGATATTGATGGCGATGATCTATTGATATCAATAGTGAACAATGTCCATATCCAGGCAGAAATAGATGGTTCAGAAGTGAGGTTTACAGCGGACGAGAACTGGAATGGACCAGAAACGATCAATTTTTTTGCAGATGACCAGAACGGAGGATTTGTTTATGGTCAGCTTGATTTTTTTGTAGCTCCTGTGGATGATGTGCCAATCCTTGATATGCCAACTTTCTTTAGTTTTCAGGAAGGAGATAATCTAATTCAGGACATCAATCAGTTTGTAACTGAAGTTGATGGTGACGAATTATCTCTCAGTTGGGAAGGCAATGACGAGGTAGATATAGATATTGTGGGACCCTTGACTATCAATATGGAAGTTACCGGATCATGGACAGGAACAGAGGAAGTAACCTTTACGGTAAGTGACGGTATCACACCAGTATCCGATATTGTTTCAATAATAGTAACCCTTGGGAGTGGCAATCATGCGCCTGAATTCGTGAATTTACCGACGTTATTTGAGTTCAATGAAGATGAGTCACTTGATTTTGATTTTGAGCCTTATATAGAAGACGATGATGATGATGATGAATTTATTTTAACAGTAAGCAATAATAGTTTTATCCAATACACGATAATTGGGCTGGAGGTGATACTTTATGCAGCAGCGAACTGGAATGGGCAAGAGAGTCTGATCTTCACGGTTTATGATACTTCTCCCAGTGGAAGCAGGGCATTCGCCACGGCTTTCAGAAATGTAACAGTCCATCCAGTAAATGATGCACCGACAATAAATCTTCCTGTATATTTGTCATTTGAGGAAGATGGGGAGCTAACGCAGGATTTCAGCAGTTTTATCAATGACGTGGATGGCGGGATACCTGAACTAAGCGGAGAAGACGGAGATAATGTATTTATAGATATATATGGCAGCACTGTACATTTTACGGCGACTGCGGACTGGTTCGGAGCAGATACGTTGTACTTCTCCGTGAGTGATGGAGAGGAAGCAGCAACGGATAGCCTGGAGATAAGAGTCACGGAAGGAACGTGGAATAATCCTCCGGTGATTGTAAATCTACCGGATTCATTGAGATATAGTGAGGATGAATCATTAACGGTGGATTTTAATCCATTCATTTATGATGATGACGGGGATGAATTGCTGGTAACTTTCGCTTATAATGCGTATATCGGGGCAACGGTGAATGATAACGTGGTGACCTTCCGCTCAGCGACTAACTGGAACGGTACGCAGACACTGTCATTTACAGTGCATGAATTGCGCAGCCGGCTATCGGCAGACGGGGAAATAGATGTGATAGTGGATCCGGTGAATGATGCACCGGTGATAAATCTTCCACTAAGTATAGACCTGGAAGAGAATGACAACGTGTATATATCATTTTCAAATTATATATCCGATGTGGATGAAGATAATCTGAGCCTGACAGTGAGTGAAAATGACACAATTTTTATAGAGATACTTTCTGATGACCTAGTGCATATAGTACCTCTGGCAGGTTGGCACGGCACAGAGACGGTTACATTTACAGTCTGGGATGCCAGTCTTTCCAGCAGCGATGTGGTGGATATAGTAGTGACGCAGGGGAGTTTTAATCATGACCCGGTGATAGAGCTGCCGGATTCAATAACTACATTTGAAGACAGCATGATCACGGTGGATTTTACACCTTATATAACTGATATAGATGGAGATGAACTGGTGCTGCAGAGTGAACACAGCGAGAACATGGCAATCGTGATCGAAGGACTGGAAGTGAGAATAACCCCGGTATTGAACTGGCATGGCAATGAGAATATAAATTTCACGGTTTATGACACTCAGCGGGAGCGATCATCTGACACAGATCATGTGCTGATCATAGTTCAATCGGTGAATGATGCGCCAGAGATGGATCTGCCGGGAGAATTCACCTTTGAAGAAAACGGCAGTCTGGAAGTAAATTTCGGTTATTATCTTTATGATGCGGATGGCGA
>CAZAHZ010000371.1:0-3325 GCA_964485055.1 uncultured Candidatus Cloacimonadota bacterium | reverse complement strand
TGTAATACATCGTATTTAAGCATGTTTACGCATCTGCGAAACTTGAGTTATATAATATAGATATGTTTTTTGCTTTACAGAAATCATTTCATAGCAAAGAAGAGAGACAAATGAAATAGGAGCAAAAATGAAGAAGAAGCTGTTTCTAATTGATGGTACCGCCTTGATCTACCGAGCCTATTATGCCTTTATCCGCAATCCTTTATATACCTCAACCGGGGTAAATACCAGTGCCATGTTCGGTACATTCAACATGTTCCTGTCTTTTCTTCAGCGTTATAATCCCGAGTATCTGCTGATATCTTTTGATCAGAAAGAAAAGACCTTTCGCCATGAGCTGGATGCGAATTATAAGATCAACCGACCACCGGCACCGCCGGAGATGATAGAGCAAATTCTGACGATCCAGCAGTTTTTTCAACTGGCAGGAGTGCAGGAGGTGAGTATTTCGGGCTATGAAGCAGATGACGTACTGGTATCGGCAGCCCAACGCTTCAAGACTGATTTTGATGTGGTGATTGTTACCAGTGACAAGGATTTTGCCCAGATAGTGGAGGGCAGCATAGTTCTTTATGATCCCAAAAAAGAAATCGTGATAGATAGAAATAAAGTGATAGAAAAATACGGTGTTACGCCGGAACAATTTATAGATTACCTGGCATTATGCGGAGACAGCGCAGACAATATTCCGGGAGTAAAAGGCATAGGACCCAAGGGAGCGGAGAAACTGCTGCAGGAATATGGCGATCTGGACAGCATTTATGAACACCTGGAAGAGATCAATTCTAAAAGTACAAGACAGCATCTAATCGAGTTCAGAGATGATGCCTATTTGTCGAGGCAGCTTGCAACTATCATCCGCGATCTACCTCTGGCGATTGGGAAAAAAGATCTAAGATTTTCGGCTGCTGGATTGACAAATACTCTGGGGCTATTACAGAAATATGAACTTCGTACAATAATTAATAAAATCCAGCCGGTGGTATTGGATATTTTTAGTATGCTGGAAGAAGAAGAAAGCAATGCTGATAAACCATTTAAAGCAGTACTTATTGACGGGATACCGGAATTTGAGAAGTTGCTGGAAAAACTGAAGGATTGTCCGGCAGCAGCAATTGATACGGAAACCACATCCACAGACCCGATGCTGGCAGAATTAGTGGGAATCTCGCTCTGCTTTGACGATGAAACAGCCTATTATATCCCGCTTGCCCATCAGATGGCGAAAAACCTTGAGCGGGAAACAGTGAAAGAAAAATTGCTGGCTGCTTTGAAAGATAAGCTGCTGATCGCCCATAATTACAAATACGATTACCTGGTACTCACAGAAGCGGGCTGGCAATTACCTAACGCTATATTTGATACCATGATAGCAGATTATCTGCTGCAACCTACAGAAAGGCACAGTCTGGATAGTTGTGCCAAAAAATACTTTGACCATACCATGATCCCGATTTCAGACCTGATTGGCAAGGGCAAGAAGCAGATCACCTTTGATTTGGTGGGAACGGCACAAGCCTGCCGATATTCGGCAGAAGATGCCTGGGTAACGTGGAGATTGTATCATACTCACAAAAAGGAACTAAAGAATTCGGAACTGGATAAATTGTTCTCTGAAATAGAAATGCCACTCATTTTCACGCTGGCGGAGATGGAAAGGCAGGGGGTATATCTGGATCAGTCATTCCTGAAAAAATTATCGGTTCAGGTGCAGGAGACAATTGGCAGGATCACTATAGATATCTACGGAATATCCGGAGTGCAGTTTAATCTGAATTCAACTCAGCAATTGGGTAAAATCCTCTACGAAGATCTGGCTATTCCTCCGTTGAAGAAAACCAAGACTGGTTATTCGACCGATCAGAGCGTGCTGGAGAAACTGGCTGCTGAATATGACATTGCCCGTCTGATCCTGGAATACCGGATGCTCAATAAACTGCTATCCACATATATCATCGCCTTGCCTGCACTGATCAATCCACGAACAGGGCGGATACATTCTTCCTTCAACCAGACAATCGCATCTACGGGAAGATTATCATCATCCAATCCTAATCTGCAGAATATCCCGATCAGAACCGAGCTGGGCAAGGAAGTTCGCAAGGCTTTCTGTGCCCAGAGCAAGGGCTGGACGATTGTTTCGGCGGATTATTCACAGATTGAACTGCGCGTGTTTGCGATACTAACAAAGGATGAAACACTGATCAAAACTTTCCGGGAGGATAAGGACATTCACAGCAAAACTGCCAGCCTGATCTATAAAATAGTTGAATCGGAAGTTACTGCTGCTCAGCGGCGCTTTGCCAAGATCATTAATTTCGGCTTGCTATATGGCATGGGTGCTTATCGGATATCTAATGAATTAAATATTTCACGTAAGCAAGCCCAGAAATTCATAGATGATTATTTCCTTAATTTCCCCAGTGTGCATAAATTCATTGATGATCATCTCAATAATGCTGCTCAAAAAGGATATGTGGAAACAATTTTGGGCAGAAAACTGCCCTTGCCTGATCTGAACAGCCGCAATCGGCAATTCCGGGAAGCTGCTCAGCGGATTGCCGTGAATATGCCCGTTCAGGGTAGTGCTGCCGATATTATCAAGATTGCCATGAATAAGCTGCATGATCAATTAAGAGATAAGCCGGATATAAAAATGCTGATACAGGTTCATGATGAACTGGTTTTTGAGGTCAAAAACGAAGTTCTACCAGAAGCAAAGTTGCTAATCAAGGAAGCTATGGAATCTGCTCTACCGGAAAAGTATTGCGGGATAGTACCTCTCAAAGTTGAGATCGGGTGCGGTACTAACTGGTTTGAAGCACATTAGACCTGATAGAAGATGTGAAGGGGCGACCCGTCTCCGCAAGCTCCGCCGTGGCAAGCTGACTTCACGACCGAACGACTTAGCGACGGGGGGACGAGGGGAAATAGCAAAGATGAGAAAATGAGAAAGTGAGAAGGGGAGAAAGGGAGAGATAAAGTTTGAAGGTTAGAAGGTTTGAAAGTTTGAAGGTTTGAGGGAGCGACTTCTTGAAAACATGACTGCTTGACTTCCTGACAGCTTGACTGTTGGAGGGATTGAGGGATAGACTGAGAGACGAAGGGGAGAGGGGGTGAAAGTAATGTAAAATTTAAAATGTAAAAAGCTAAATATAGGGGTAGGTATTTTCAAAAAGGGGCAAAAATGTAATAATTTGCTGTAACTGACATGATGGGTTATAGTTATGACATTACATTTTCATTACATTTATTGCTGGTGATGGATGATGGGGGGATTTCTCCGAATTGAAAATTGAAAATGGTAAATTGAAAATTAAAAGTA
>CAZAHZ010000370.1:0-3346 GCA_964485055.1 uncultured Candidatus Cloacimonadota bacterium | reverse complement strand
CCAGATGCGGAGATTTACGGGAACAACGCATTTTATCCTGAAGTACCATACCGGAATCTGGGTACACAACGTCAGAATGGATTTGATATACTTTATCTGCATCTATATCCCTGGCGTTACAACCCGCAGACGCAGACAATAATCTGGCAGCAGCAGGCAGAAATAGAGATTTCCACAATATATTCTGATGAGATATATCAGGCTCAGTCGCGGATGCTGATCAAAGGTCAGACGCCATCATTCAGGGGACAGAATATTTATAATCTGGCAGCGGAAGACACATATCAGAAGGGTGAGAATTACCTTAGCCGCACTCTGGCAGACCCGGAAGAGCCTTATCGGATGATATTGATCACAAGTGAAGCAGCGGGAGAATGGTTCAATGAATTCATAGACTGGAAAGCAGATCATGGACTGGAGACGGGGGTATTCTATAAAGAAGATATTTATGCCGAATATGAAGGCGTGAATAACCAGGCAAAGATCAAGAATTTTATCAATGACGCCTATCAGACGTATTCTGGGACGGATACACCACTGGAATACGTGATACTGGGTGGAGATGATGAGATCATCCCGATCCGCGGAGTTTTTATAGATGCAAGTGGAACAATTGATAACAATATGCCATGCGATGTATATTATTCCTGCCTGGATAATGACTGGGACGGCAATGAGAACGGGATTTACGGAGAAGTGGAAGACGACGTTGATCTGGTGCCGGAAATAGCGATCAGCAGGCTGCCAGCGGATAATGAGCAGGATATGATCAACTGGTTAAATAAAGTAACTCATTACGTGGATGATAATACATATTCCAATAGTATCTGCTATATGCTGGGCGAATTTCTGTGGAGTAATCCAAACACCTGGGGCGGTGACGCGATGGATCTTCTGCTCGAAGAGATGAATGATCCGGGACACGTGGAAACGCTTTATCAAAGGGATGGCACTTATAGTGAATATGATGTGACCATGGCTATCAATGAAGGATTGGGCTTTATCAATCATCTGGGACATGCCAATGAATCATTTGTGTTCGGACAGACGCGACCGAGTGCAGCAGATTATTATAATACTGAATATGGATTTGCCTATACGCAGGGTTGCTATCCGGCAGCTTTTGATGAAGCTACGGGTCAATCCAGTGAATGTATAGCAGAAAATTTTATTATAAGATCAGGCGGATTATTTGGCTTTATCGGAAATTCACGATATGGCTGGGGAATACCGGGACAGCCGGCAAATGGACCATCACAACGCTATCATCTGCCTTTTATCCAGGCAATATATGATTACGAGATACGTGAATTTGGCAAAGCACTTGCGTACAGCCGCGAGATGATGGTAGATGCAGCACTTGAAAGTCCGCATCTGCGGTGGGTACATTATGAATTGACCCTTTTTGGTGATCCTTCCATAGAGTTGAAAGAGTTAAATACTGATTTCCCCTATCTATATCCGGAAGACCCGATTTATACAGATACGGAAGGCGATGGGGACGGAGCGATCAATCCGGGCGAGACAATTGAGATAACAATACCGATAACAGCGGATTTTGACTGGGCAAATGCAGAAGCAGTCAGCATAACGATCAGTTTTATGGACAGCACAGTCTCATCAGAAACAGAAACAATATATTATGGCAATATAGCAGCCGGAGCGACAATGATCTCTGAACCGATAATCGTGTATGTGCCGTCAGATTGCAGTTATGATGCGTATCCTTATACAATAACGATCCAGGCGCCAGTGGGCACAGAAAGTGAATTCGTCAAATCCTATTCATTTGATTTTGAGGTATCCATTCAGCAAATGAATTTTCCATGGTATTTCCCGTCAAGATTAAGTGTGGCTCCGATAATCACTGATCTGGATGGTGATGGTGACTTTGATATACTGGCTACCACGATGTCAGGAAATATGCATGGTTTGAATTTGCTGGCAGAAGAGCTGGATGGCTTCCCGTGGGAAACAGGAGAAACTATTGAAGAACAGACATCTCTGGGCGATGTGGATAATGATGGGGAACCGGAGATCGTGCTGGCAACGCGAGCTGGAAATATATATGCCCGTAACCTGGATGGCACGTTAGCCTTCATGTATGAGTGTGAATCTGATCAACTGCTGACACCGGTGCTGACCGATATAGACGGGGATGGATTGCTGGAAACGGTGAGTTTTGGAATGGATGGCACTCTTATTGCACTGGATGAGAATGGAGAGGCAGAGCCAGGATTTCCACTGCCTTTATCACTGCTGGGCTTTCATGAAATGGCAGCCGCTGATTTTGACGGAGACGGAGCAACTGAAATAGCAATAGTTACGCTGAATGGTCAACTTCACCTGATCAAATATAATGGTATGGAAATAAGCGGTTTTCCTGTAGAACTTGGCTGTGCTCCCGGCAGCGGGGTTACAATATTAGATAATCATAACCTGGCATTGGGAACTTCGGACGGGCGATTACTGGTGATCTCACCTGCGGGAGAGATAATCACGGATAAAGATATTATCAACAACTTAGTATCAGCACCGATTGCAGCGGATTTTGACGGAGATGAAGAACTTGAACTGGCTTTTACAACCCGCTTTGGATTAGTGTATATCTGCGAGCAGAATGGTGATGATCTGGCTGGTTTTCCAGTGGACTGCGGATGCTCAATTTCACAACCCCCTCTGGCAGTTGATATAGATAATGCTAATGGTGTTGATCTGATCTGGTTTTCGGCAACTAACATTCTTTTTGTGTATAATAATGATGGCACAGAAATAGATTTTTCACCGGTCCCGTTGAATTTAAATGACAATTTCCCGGCATCAATAGCTGATCTGGATAACGATCTCGATTATGAGATCGTGTTAAGCACCAATAACCGTGTGGTAGTGATAGACAGCAAACTGCGTAAGGGTTCGGATGCGCCCTGGTCAACATATCGTGGAAACCTGTGCCGAAGCGGTTATTATGGGGATAACCCATTGACTGATAACTCACCTGATCAGGTGGCAACTGCTCAGAACCGGCTTTATGCCAATTATCCCAATCCGTTCAATCCGCAGACTGTAATCAGTTTTGAACTGGTTAATCCAGCCTCTGAAGCAGTTATCAATATTTATAATATCAAGGGACAGCAAATATACAGCGAAGGCTTTTTGAATCCGTCAAGAGGGAGACACCAGATGATCTGGCAGGGAATTAATGAAAGTGGTAATCCTGTGGCTTCCGGGGTATATTTTTATCAGTTGCAGGTTGATAAGGTAAATTGTGCAGCCGAGAGGATGCTCCTTTTAAAATAGTGACATATGTCCCCTGGGGTTGATTATCTTATTAATAAAGCTTCAGGAG
>CAZAHZ010000369.1:0-3375 GCA_964485055.1 uncultured Candidatus Cloacimonadota bacterium | reverse complement strand
TCATAAAAGAGCCTATCCCCGTAGTTCCTGCCGCTCATTATTTTTGTGGCGGAATAATAACAACCATAGATGGCAGGACAGCAATTAAAAATCTATTTGCAGCCGGAGAGGTATCATGCACTGGATTGCATGGAGCAAATAGGTTAGCATCAAATTCATTGCTGGAAGCTCTGGTAATTGCCTGGCGGGCTGCTCATCATCCCAGCATGTCAGAGGAGATAAAATTTCCGGATATTTTACCCTGGCAGTTATCAGATACCTTTAATGAAAATGAATGGGTGATAATATCCCATAACCGTAAGATATTGAATACAATTATGCAGGGCTACGTGGGGATCACAAGATCACGCCGGCTGTTGAAATATGCCCATTCCCGGGTAGCAAATATTTACGAAGAGATTAATAATTTTTATCAGCATAATTCGGTTCGCAAGGAAGTGATTGAAACCCGTAATATAGCAATCACAGCTTCTCTGATAATTCGTTCTGCTTTGATGCGTAAAGAGTCTCGAGGAGCTCATTATGTGAATGATTATCCCCTGAGGGATGATGGGAAGTATCTCAAGGATTCAATTATATAGTTCTATAAAAGGGAAAAGCCGGACAGGATAACCTGTCCGGCTTTTTTTTATTCCCCCCTCAATTATTTCATTAGAATAACTTTTCTGGTTTCCGAATGTCCATTAGTTATGAATCTCAGGAAATAGACACCACTTGTTGCATTGCTGGCGTTCCAGATCAGTTGATACTGTCCGGCTGCCTGTTCACGATTAACAAGATTTTCCATTTTCTGACCTTTAATATTATAAACATCTATGCAGACGTTTCCTGGCTGAGAAAGTTCATAACTGATAGTAGTTTCCGGATTGAATGGATTTGGATAAACATTAGCCAGACGTGTAACCGTCGGGACATCTCCACTTTCGAAGTAAATTACAAGATCAGATAGATCATTACCAGGGTCTGTACTGACAGTCTGGTTACTCTCATATATCTTACCATTATTATAAAGTTTGAAGGTTATTTCTTCGATTTCACTGCCGTTGATCACAAGGGAGACAATTCCATTATTGATAGAGCTTACAGCTCGGCATTCATCAACTGCAAACGCACCGATAAATCCTTCTGCTGGAAGTCCGTTCAAAGATGCCTGACCATAAGCAATAGTACTATTGGTGTAGATAACTGTTTCCCAGATTGGGCAGACAGGATCAGTATTACTCAATTCATACCGCGTAGCGTTTGGATAACTAAGAGTGGCTGCGGAGAAGAGTTTGATCCAGTAACCAGACCCTGGTGTCATTGTATCCAGAGTATTGAATTCAGGTGGAAGTGATGGGTCATAACTGCCATAAGAATCTTTGATCTTAAGCAGAACATCCATGATAGTCATCAAAGCATCTTCTAAAGGCTGTGATGCCTGGGGTAGATAACCAGTTAAGTTCCAGCCGGCATTTAGTGCAATATCAGTTTCCTCTACAGAAACTGGTAAACCGGTTACATCAAGAGAAGAATTAATGCTGACATTTACATAATAGCCTTTGCCATCTTCAAATTCGGTCAGCGTATTATAAACCGGTAATAAATCAGGATCATAACTGGAGAAGATGTCTTTAATTTTCATGAGACTACCAGCATCAATCAAATCTGCAAAAATATCCTCAATCTGATAGCTTGAAGGGTATACATTCAGAGACATCAAGTTCCAGCCGTTTGTCAAATTGATTAATTGAGTGATTGTAGCATCTTCCGTGGCGTTAATAATTATCTGATTAGGTGGATAACCAATTTCGCCACCAGGATTAGTAACAATTGTTATAGGTACTGACAGAATAACATCTTCACTGGAATTCCAAACCTTGAACTGAGCGATCTCCGGTGTATTTCCCTGAACAACTAAAGTAACAATAGCTGTATGACGATCACTGATTACAACATCGGATACTGCCCGGCATTGAGGTCCTACGAAAACTCCAACGCGATCATATTCATCAGCCGGTACACCTTCAATCTGGACGATACCATAAACAATAGTACTGTTAGTGTAAATTACCGGAGTCCAGTTAGGTCCATCTCCACTACCAAAGGAAAGGTTGATAAAGTTCGGAGGTGTACCTATCTCTCCACCCGGATTGCTTGTATAGGTATCATATAAACTGTAATAATCATTTGCTGAATAATCATAACAGATGAAGTCAATTTCTTCTAACTGAACACCATTTACTACTATAGTGGCATAACTCATCTCATCGGTCTGATTTATACTTGGATGACTCCAGCCACGCATTTCATCATTAACGAAAGCACCAATCATATCCAGCGTGCTTGCCGGTGATCCATCAATTGTCACTCTTGTATAAACTATTGTGTTAGAAGGATAAACAACAGGTACCCAGTTCGGTCCCATCCAGACATGAATATTCCAGATATTCTCAAAACTGAATTCTCCATCTGTAATTTCTACCTTGATGGCATAATCAGCATTATGATCAAAGGTGATCGGGAATTGAGGTGTATCTATCCCTGGTAATAACTGATTATTCATATACCAGGCAAAACTTACACCACCTTCAATATCATTATAAACTACTTCGAAATCAATTGTAGTAGTATCAGCTAATGTGATCTGGTTATCAACTGGTATATAACTTTCTATGACTGGTGAATCATTTACAGATAATACAATAATGTTCACATCATCACTGGCGATAGCACGTCCCATCTGATCATTAACTGTGAAGCTGAGTGCTTCTTCACCAAACCAGTTTTCTGTAGCAGTAAATGTTACCGACAAGCCTGTGATTGCTGTAAAAACATCCACACCCTCAGAGACAGTCAGTATCAGTTCATCTTCGTCAATATCAAAGAGATACTGATCAAAATCAATGACAAAACTTTCATCTTCATTAAAGGTGAAATCATCAGGTAAAGTAATTTCCGGAATGTCATTCACTGGCAGAACTTCAACTGTTATCACATCCCAAGTCAAAGCCCGATCTACATTATCTGTAATAGTAACAGTGACTTCTGTAACACCAAACCAGTTATCTGCTGCATCGAAATTTATCTCCAGTCCGCTAAATGTATTGAAGAGATTGTCTTCCATATATTCAACACTGATAATATCGAGAACATCAAGATCAATATCTTCAGCATAAGGAGTTATATCAAACAGCAGGCTCTCGTCTTCATTGAAAGAAATATATAATGGCAGATCAAGCGAGGGAGCATCATTAACCGGTTCAACAATGATATTCACGTCATCGCTGGCGATAGCACGCCCCTGCTGATCATCAACTGTGAAACTGAGTACTTCTTCGCCAAACCAGTTTTCGGTAGCAGTAAATGTTACCGACAAGCCTGTGATTGCTGCAA
>CAZAHZ010000368.1:0-3387 GCA_964485055.1 uncultured Candidatus Cloacimonadota bacterium | reverse complement strand
CCGCTTTTTACTTCTTTGCCGGTTTCATCCCTTCCATCCCAGGTAACAGAGACGGAGTGACCGGGAGAGGGGGAGACAGGGAAAAGTTCGCGTACGATTTGTCCTCTCAAATTATAAATACTCATTTGTGATAATTCATGTGAATTCAATTTTCCCGAAAACGAGATGGTGGTTGAGGAAGAGAATGGGTTGGGGTAACAACTTATAATATTATTATGACCAACAGGAGGTTCATCAATATCATATATTGAATATTCATAAATACTCGCAGATGTCTCCTCAAGATAGAGAAGGTAATTTGTGTTATCCCGTTTAAAGGGCACGATCTGTTCTGCATAAGACCAATTCCTGAAACAACAAAGACTATCGATGTGTCCGGCAGCAATTTCACTAAGATCATACACTGTGCAAATATCATTTCCTATAAAGAGGAGATGATTATCCTCATCAACAGCTAATCTGCCGCTATTATCAACAGTAAAACTCTCTATAGGATTTAACGGATTCGATATATCATACACAACGCAATGACTGATTGGATTGGAGGGAGACAATAATAAATAATCAATATATTCGGCTGTTTCGTTTTGATAATAGTAATAGGTAAAATACTGTCCCATTACCTGCATACTATCATTTGTATCGATATTATTAATAACAACAAAGGAATCAAATCCCAATATATATGCTACTTCGGGATGATTCTTAAGAAAATACACTGTCCCATAAGAAATAGGAATGTCCCGCGTGGCTACCTGAACCAATTCATTATTGCCATCAAGCTCATATTTGAATAACGTTGAGTTATATGATTCAAGGAAACCGACACCTGCCTTGTAAGCAAGAGGATCACCATAGGGAGACTCAAGGGAATCCAGAATAGCCGTGTTTCCGTCTGGTTGTATTAACAGTGGAGTATTATATTTCTCATAAGTATCTTTATCAACACTAACCTGAACTATGATATTTTCATCACAGGATAGATGGTAAGGGGCAACATATTCATCGTAATATTTACGGATAAAAACCGGATCATTAAGATTGGTTACATCCCATCTTTGTATGCCATCCTGCCACGTTTGAATGTAAAGATTTTCATTATAAAAATATGACGATCTTAACATACTGTTCGAATGATAAGTATAGTATTTATTCAGTGAATTGTTTTCAATATTATAACAGTTAATATCACCATTAAAAGATTTTGACACAAAAATTTTATTATTATATTCTGTTATCCCCTTATAGAAATTATAATATCCTATGTCATCGTCTGTAGTATGGTCAAGTAGTAATGGATTATGTACATCGCTTATATCATAGAGCCAAATATCGTCTGCTCCCCTAAGAATAATGTTATTATCTTGAATACTGAAATCATAGAGCTCATGATCTAGTTCACTTATTATATTCCAGTTGAAAGGATCGGATATATCATAAAATTTTACTCTTGTCAAACCGCTTGCTATTATAAAAACCGAATCCTGGAATATTGTTGTTATGTATGGAGATGATAAATCACCGATATATCCCGAACTATAGAGAAAGATACTGTCAGGATTTGATACATCATATAGATAAGCTTTATAAGAAGTTTGATAATTATTTATTACTAATCCCAAACCATCGCTTACATGTTTCATGGCACAATATTCATGCGGAACGTTGAAGGTTGTAATTTCTTGGAATGTATCATTATCATAGACATGCATCAACCATGAACCTGTCTCCAGAAGCTCATTGACAAAGAGATGGTCTCCATCAATAAAATAAGCATAGTTGCCAAGATAGTGAAGAGTATCTGTTATCGTAAGTTCGTATATATCAGATATGTAGATTCGATAAAGACGGCTTGTCGAAACGTATGTTGAAATATAAGTATAATCATTTTTTATAGATATATGTGTACACTTCCCTTCCAGATTATATTCGGTTAATAATGTTAACGAATCATCTTCTATTTCGAAAATCTCCAATCCTCTTATTCCAACAGCAAAGAGTTTATCATCCTTTACTGCCATGTTGTTATGTTGCTCACGCCTTTCGACGAATGAAAATTCGGATATTTTGTCTATATCTATTGCGTAAACATCACATAATGTAAAAAAGCTTAATATTAGTGTTGCAACAATTTTTTTCATATTAAATTCCGATGATAATTATTTTTTAGGTTTTATGTTTATATCCTTTTTGATTTGTTACACAATGCCCAATGCACTAAGCAAAGGACATTGTGTAACGGAACACGTTCAAAGGAACTTCATAGCAGGGTGATTCTTACTCCTCGGGTTCTTCCAGAGGCCCAGGATACGGCCACGGAACTGAATTGGATAAATGTAGGTTGAAATGATTATTATAAACTGTAAGTAAATGTGTTTCTTGATCTGTATGTTCGCCAACTACTACTCTTGCTGTTGCATCATGATTAAAAGATAAACCACAAACATCTTCGAAATAATATGTCCTTGGTATGTCAAAATCCTGTCTAAATGTTATTCCATAACAATACAACCACACATCACCGTAACCACCGCTAAATCCCGGGTCTGCTGTAATATGGACATATACGATTGTACGCTCTTCACAAAAAACACTGATAATTCCAATCATTAACAGTAACATTAATACTACCAGAATTTTCTTATACATTATATTCTCCTAATTTTTATTTACTCCCGTAAATGTCCTTCTTATATCAGGGAGTTATTTCCATATAAGAAGTAATTTCCCCAACTCCATTTCCTGCTCTCAGCTTCCGCTCCTTGAATGACAGAAGAGAGCTTTAAAAGGAATAACCTGCCTGCTTAGGGAAATTCGGCAGACAGGTGCATATTATGTGAATTTATTTTTGCAAAAAATATTTTGGGGATAGAATTGAGCAATTCTGTTTTCATAATTCTTTTGTGTTCTTGTATAACCACCAACCGGTAAGCAAGTTATGCTATAGGGGGGGGTAAGTTAATAGTGTATCTTAACAGATTCCATAATACATTTTTATTTTTCATAAAATTACCTTAGGCAAAAGAGTATATTAATAATTATTTTTGTCAAATTTTATTTTCTATCTTACCTCAAAAGCGCCAATTTTTTTACCGCCTGTTTCTCCCCGTTTTGGAAAGAGCAGAAATACACGCCGCTTTTTACTTCTTTGCCTGTTTCGTCTCTACCATCCCAGGTAACAGAGACGGGTAGACCGGGAGAGGGGGTGAAAAGGAAAAATTCGCGTACAATTTGTCCTTTTACATTATAAATCTTTATTTTCGATAATTCATGTAGATTGGTGGTTGCATTATATGAGATGGTGGTGGAGGTGGAGAATGGGTTGGGACTACAGGTAAGGATGGTTGAATTAGGTTCCGGCTCATCATCGGTTGAGACACATTCGCC
>CAZAHZ010000367.1:0-3393 GCA_964485055.1 uncultured Candidatus Cloacimonadota bacterium | reverse complement strand
ACTGTCGCATTAGTAAACATATCTTTGCCTACCCAGTTACTGAAGGCAGGATCAGATGAATTATTATTAGTATATACTGCTTGTACTCCATAAGTATAAATAGTTCCACTTTCAAGATTAGTCCAGTTAACATCAGTATAAACGGTATCTTCTATCATTGCCGTGTTTACCGGTTCCCACGTTGGCCAGTTAGGCTCGTCACCGTATTCTCCCAGAATTATATTATAACCCAGAAGTTCTCGGTCCCGGATAGAATTTATATTGGACTGTGAGCCAAACATATTGGTGAAAGGATCAATACTGCCTAGCACATTGTATCTGGCAGAGCCAACTTCTTGAATACCTCGTGGTTGATTAGAGGCATGTATGCCAATCGCTCCCTTGTGGGGTATAACACTACTGAAATCTACCATCGGGTTATCATAACCGATTGTTACCCGACGACCAGTGGGTCCAGAAACTATAGCCCGCAGCATGTAATCCTGATAACTGGCTGTTGTCCAGGCTCCACCACCGGTGACGTAATGATCATAGCTTCTATTCATAGTAGGTGCTGTTTCATCAATACCTACTCCGGCACAATCAGGATATGCTCCACCCTGCAGGTAACCCAGGAAGAATTCAGTACCATCAATAGCTATAGGACTATCAAATTCAAAAGGAACCCAGAAATAATCCTCTGGAACTACTTCCACGGAACCCAGCATCTCTCCGGGCATGCCAGTGGCTTCATCATAAGCCCACACCGCTACCGTGAAAGGAGTCAGGATATTACCGGCTGGCCAGGAGCCATCATAGATATGCATGCTGCCACCGCTTACCATGCACGGTCCACCTTGAGCGGTAAACCACACTGCACGTTCATTATCAGCTTCATACCAGGCACTGGCATTTTCCGCTTCATCGTCATCATAGATGATCTCATATTCGGGCCACATACCCGGTGAATGCCAGAGCAGATCACATATCGTATCCTCGGGATTCACCACGGCTAAAACATCATAAGGCGAATTTGCTTCCTCATAGATCATACCTTCATAAGTTACTACATCTTCCAGAATATCAATATTATCATTTAAGGGTGCAAATCCCTGAAGGACTGCTGTCAGGTTATAATTACTTTTCCAGATACCTGTAATTGTACATTCTCCATTCTCATCAGTTACACTGTCATATTCAGGATATAAACCAATAGGATCCGGCTCTGTGGATTCCAGAGAAACTATTGCTCCAGCAGGAATATCGCCTACATTAGTAGTCAGCGTTACTTCTAATGTAGCGATCATATCTTTGCCTACCCAGTTACTAATAGCAGCGTCGGCTAGTACCTCATTAGTATATACTGCCTTCACAGCATATTTATAAATTTCACTCTCCAGATCCTCCCAGGTAGGATCAGAATAAACTGTATCCTCAACTGCTACAGCTATTGTTTCCCAGTTCTCTTCAAGTTCTTCTTCTCCCATCAGCAGACGGTAAATATTAAAGTTCTCCACAATACGCATATTATTAATATAAGGTAGCGAGACAACGGGATGGAAATTCGGATTGTCACTCTCTATTACGTCATTCTCAGGTATTCCTATATAGACGTCATCAATATACCAGCCCTGGTAAACAACCGAAGAATCAGAACCAAAGTGGAACTTGAACATCACATCTTCACCCTGATAAGCCCCTATCTCAAAGGTTGCCATTGTCCAGATCATATCATGTCCATTGAAACATGCTTCACTGTTTAGTCCGTAAGCTGTCCCATTATATCCACCTACCGGCTGTATCAGTGTCCACGTGCTGCCACCATCAGTTGAAATTTTTATATTACCACCATCATAACTGGTTTCTATGTCATACCAGTGCCAGAATGTGAGCACTGCGTCATCGGTGGGTATAGTCATTTCTGGTGTTACCAGCTCATAACTGACGCTATTGGGATATTGACCATTAAGTGTAGTACCCCAAACATTTTCGCCACTATGAGCACCAGCCATGTTATCTGTTCCCCATGCCCAGCCCATATTGGCTGTAAATTCTCCATCATCATCTTCAAAATCCCAGAAATTACCTGATCCTGGATTGGGTGCATGCCAGATTAAATCTATAATTGTATCATCTTCATTCTGCGTGGCAATCACGTCATACGCAGGATACGCTATCTCATAGACAATTATATCTCCCAGATCCGTATTACCCGCTCCTATCACCGCTGTTCCTACCAGAACCTCATATCCTTCCGCTACAACTACCATCTGATATGTATTGGAAGAATACACAGTATTGATCATAAAGTAACCGTCTTCATCTGTGATCCCCTCATGTGTGCCCATTCCGCTCAGTGTTACTTGCGCTCCTGCCAGTCCAATATTCGGATAATCTGAGCCAACCACGCGTCCCGTGACTTCCACCTGTGGTGCTGGTTGAAGATAGAAATCCTGCTCTGTCGCTTCACCTGTCACGATCACCACTGTCTCAATATCTTCACTATGAGCAAAAAGTGTGGCATGCGCCTCATAAGTTCCTTCAAAAAGCCCCGGAAAGTTATAATGCCCATCTGCATCGGTACTGGTCTGCAAACGCTGCTCTAAAAGCTGAATTAATACGCCTTCCAGTGGCTCATTATTATTACTGTTATAAGCAAATCCTTCCAGTGATCCCATGCCATCGGTATTGATGAAAAGTGTCGTATTAGGTACAAAGGTTACATAGTATTGTGTGGTAGGAGGAGAATAAGGATCATAATTTGTCCCGTCACTATAAACATGCATACTGCGATTGGGGTATTCCGGAGATTCGGTCACGTGGAATACATCCTGCGTTGAGTAATACGTGGTATCCATCACTCTTTCCACTAAAACTACCAGATTTAATCCACCATAAATTAAAGGATCCTCAAATTCTACGGATATTTCCTGTTCTCCTGTCAAGAAATCCAATGTTCCGCTAAAGACCTGAGTTAGCTCTCCAGCAGCTATCCAGCCTCCGGAAAGGTCATCAAGCTCAGTTTCTCCCATCCAGATATTGATTGGCATCCCTGGCAGATTGGTAGAAAAATTAGTATAATATTCCATGCCGGTTACTGCCCCACCTGTTATGCCCTGAGCCTGCATTTCTTCGGCATAATACATTGTCTCGCTTAGGGAATTACAATAGAAAAAATTAATCGGATCCTGATAGCTGGTGAGAGTACTATTAGGGTCTCCAAATACAGCTTCGATTCGGCTACCAGGTAGGGGCTCGATAATCGCTTCCTTGTTATTTACCACGGTATTACCAGATGACGTGTCCAGAGATTGCCGCTCCGGCAAGCCTTTAGGCTCGTTGGCAAACAAAGTAATCGCCATACAAACTACAATAAGTAAAAATAAAATTTTCTTCATAAAACTTCTCCTGATT
>CAZAHZ010000366.1:0-3399 GCA_964485055.1 uncultured Candidatus Cloacimonadota bacterium | reverse complement strand
TGACATAATAGTTTATAGTTATGATATTACATTTTTATTACATTTCATTACATTTATGAATTGTGAGTCGTAGAAAGTGAATGTAAGATGGTGGTGTGAAGAACTTAATAGTAGGCATAGAATATGAGTAACTGTAACCTGCCAAAGAGATTGAAGACATTTAAACAAGATGTTTTTTTAAAAAGTTAAATATAGGTGTATGTATCTCCCCAAAACGCCAAAAATGTTAGGAATTGCTGTAACTAACATAATAGTTAATAGTTATGACCTAACATTTTCCTAACATTTCCTAACATTTTTCTATCTATAATAGCCGGGAAAATGCGAGGATGAGAAGATGCGAAAGGGCGGAGAGGTGGCTCTAATTTCCCGTACTAATGGCTCTATTAGAGAAGAATATTCAGTTTGCAAATATTAAGAAAAAATTATAAACCGTAATTACCATAATTCACTTTTTTATTGCCAGAAAACTAAGGTTCGGGAAATTAACCAATATAGGAGGGATAATGAAAAATTATATTATAATATTTTTATTGCTGTTTATTTCCGTCGTGTATTGTCAGGATGTGATCACAGTCGAATTGCCGGTAGCCGATACACTGGAATTAAGTGCTTATGCTAATTTCGATTTTCCGGAGATCAATGAATCCTCGGCTTTGGTGAAAAGCCGTATCTGGGATGATGTCTATTGGACATTGAACGATTCCGGGGATAAAAACAGGATATTTCCCGTATCACGCGAGGGGAAATTGTATCGTGCCGAATGGTACAAAGAAGATGAAGGTGGAGTATATATTGGCGATGCCGTTAATATCGACTGGGAATCTATGACGACAGATGCAGATGGCAATCTTTATATCGGAGCTTGTGGTAATAATTTAAGTATCCGGCAGGATCTTTGTATTTATATTTTTAAAGATCCTTATCCTGCTGCAACGGGCAGTACCAGATATTATCAGAAATTAAATTTCTATTATCCCGAACAAAGTTCTTTTCCAGCTCCTGAAGACGACAGTAACTATGATTGCGAAGCAATTTTCTGGGCGGGTGGAAGGCTATTTCTTCTAACTAAGCACCGGAGCGATACGCTTACCAGCCTTTATACTTTCAACAGTATGTATCCTGAGCGTCAAAATCCAGTTACTCTTTTGAGCAAATTTGATATTCGAGGAGCCGTTACTGCTGCTGAATGCAATATTGATGGCAGCAAACTGGCAGTGCTCACCTATACGGCAGTCTGGATTTTTGAAGGAGAGATTGGCAACTGGTTCAATGGCTCTGTGAAATGGCTGCCGATCAAGGCTAAACAGTGCGAAGCTATTTGTTGGGATGATGATGAAACGTTGCTGATCACCAATGAACAGACGGAAATATTCGAATTAAAAACAGATAAGCTGATCTCTATTCGATAATTACCAGCGGGAAAATTCAAAAACATCCAGGCTGTAGCCTATATTCACATAGCCTGTCAATTGATCCAGCTCATCTATCGCCAGTCCGAGACGGACCGGGATCAGAGGAAATTGATAACCTACAATGATACCGCCAGCCCACTCGAGAGCATCTCCAATTTCCCAGTTGTCAGTGTTTCCCAGGTTCAGATTGTTTAACAGTGTTTCCAGATAGAAGTCCTTCATGGGATTAAAACGCATAGAAATGCTGTTGATCTTGTAAACGGAGGAGCTTCTCTGATAGCAATGCAAGCCCAGAAAACTGTCCATTCCGCCTATATAAAACGGATCATAGGGGATAGCTTTATCAAAATATGAGCCATATTCGAATCTATATCTCACAGACATCCAATTGGTCAGGGGGTGCAGAAGTTCGAATTTAAGAAAGCTTTTCTGAAACTTTTCGTTGTCGCCATCCTCACTGCGGGCTATAGAGTATTTACTAAGCAGTTTAATGCCTTTCATTCCGAAAATAAGGTCATCAAGCGTCTCAAAATACAGTTTCACACCACCGCCCCAGGATCGAAAGCGCAGGTCATTCAGCTCCACCCCGATATCACGATATAGATTTTTGTCATACATAAATCCATATAACTCCATAATAAGAGATCTTTGAAAAAATATCCCTGTTCCCGCAGTACCACCTGTTTCGACAGCCTGTACACTGTTAATTTTCATGAATTCATCATCATAAGTGTAAATTGGAACTTCCCGAATATATGGAAACAGATGGTAATACAGTCCAAAATTATTCCCGAAATTCTTAACATAATCCAGGCAGAAATTATTATTCTCCCCGACTTCAAGGCAGCCTAATAGTCGCGAATTTGGCTGGATCAGATTTTTGTAATCTGTCAATAATCGCAGTGAGATATTGTCCGTTGTATTATAGCAAAGATTCATTTTCAAATAAGAGCGATGTTTCTCCAGCACTTTCACAATTAAACGATAACCATCTTCCTCGCGTTCGATCACGGGGTAGATCAATTGAAACAGGTCGGAATTAAATGCCTGTTCAAATGCATGGCTAATCTCTGACAAGCTGTAATTGTGTCCTGTTTCCAAATCGAGATAACTCATGATTTCCGAATTTTTCAGATATTCATTACCCTCGATTTCTATTTTATTTATATATATCCGCGAAGTAACACTTACCTTTTTATCTCTTTCGGTTTCTCTTCTTGGCAGGTTAGCAAGTAATGGTAAGGCTTTTCTGGCAGCTTCTTCTCCTGCTGCTATGATTTCTTTGATATCTTCAAATCTCAGCATACTGAACTCTGATAGATCTGGTTCGATCAGAACATCACATTCTATCTGAGATTCCTGGATATTGGATTTCATTGCAATGCCTGCCGTCTGTTCAAGTATATCTATAATACTGTTGATCTCTGCGGATTTCTTCAGCGTTGAATTGGCTCCCACTCCGATCACAAAATCAGCACCCATTTCCACCAATGGTTCCACGGGCAGATTCATCAAAATACCGCCATCAATATAATAAGTGCCGTTCAAAGCAAAAGGTTGCAGCAGTGTGGGAAAACAGAACGAAGCAAAGATCACTTCATGCAGATTTCCGCTTGAAAATACTTCGGTTTTTCCACTTATCACATCAGTAGCCGGGATACGAAGCGGAATACTCAAGCTGTCAAAATCCACACAATCACAGAATCCCCACGTAAGCTTGAAAAATTCGTTGATTATGGAGTTTCCTGGAATGACTCCTTCCGGTAATACAGGAGTCAGGTTCTGCAATCGCAAAGATAAATTGCTGCCTTCCTGCCAGTGTTTGAAATTGATCATTTTTTTATCCCGCTCTACCTGATCATCAATAAATTTCTCCCAGTCTATTTGCAGAACAAGCTCTTCGATTTCCTTCCCGCTAAAACCACAGGCATACAGACTTGCTACCAGTGCCCCGGCACTTGTTCCTGATATCTGGTCTATCTTG
>CAZAHZ010000365.1:0-3417 GCA_964485055.1 uncultured Candidatus Cloacimonadota bacterium | reverse complement strand
AATTTCTTCTTTGCGTCCTCTGCTCCTTTGCGTCCTTTGCGTTTAAATTCTTAATTTCCGATTAAGCACCTGGCGATCTTATCCATATTCTTTTCAATAGTTACTTCTTTAGCCTCGGCTTTCATTATTTTCAGTCTCATTTTCTAATTTTCTAATTTTCTCATCTTCGTTATATCCCCCTTCCCGTCAATCAGTCTTTCCGTCCTGCAGTCACCCTTTCACCTCTTCCCATCTTCAACTTCACTCAAACCTTCAAACTTTCACCCCCTTCGCACAGTCTCTCAGTCTCATAGTCGCACAGTCTTCCCTCCTACGTCATCGTTATAGTTATCGGGAATGCAGGCTATAAATAAAACAAAATTGTTATTTACTACAGCTTCTTCAATTTCTTTCGGCAAATCTGGTACTAGGACTATTTCCATTTTTTTATCTATTGATTTCCTTTTAATAAATTAGCTTATATTCATCACATGCGGCAACCAGTGAAGGACATCCAATAACTGGGTCTTTTTTATTACATATATCCACCAACCTATCAACTGCAAACTGGCAATCACTTTGCCTTTGCAGTTTCGGATACACCATTATCTCACCTACGTCATTTCCATTCAAAAAATGTATCCATGTCTCAATGTTGCGGGTAGGAACTGCAATCATAACAGCTTCATTTTCATTTTTGTATGGGATAGCGTTATTCCTGCATTCCTGTTTTAACTGCTGAATTCTTCCTTTAACTCCAATTGTATCTCCATCGATCACAGTTATTAACGCTGATGAGGTTGTACTTGCCCTGTAAGTAGTTAATTCTTTTACAAAATTTATCCTAACCCAATTTTCTGCTGACCCATGTGCTGATGGACTTCTGACTGGTTTTATCTCCCTACTGCCTATCCCTTTTCTCTTCAGAAATCTTCTGGTAAATACTTCCTGCTGCTTATCCTCACACAGGATGATGTATTTCATTCTCCTTCTATTCACCAATCCAGCCTCTGGCGATTAATTCTGATAATTTTACTCCATTTTCGTACTTATCAGGTAAAAGCACTTTTTTTGTTGACCCGAGCGGTTCTCTATCAAGCATTATTCTTTGTTCTGCCCCTAAATAGTCGATCAACTCAGGATGATGACTGATTATTATTGCCTGCAAGTCAGTTTCATCACATCTGTCACTTAATTCTATCAGCCAGGGTTGTATTTCAGCCAAAGCAATATAGTTCTCCGGTTCATCCAGTAGCAAAGTATATCCCATACCCGGTAAAAACTCCAGTAGAGTATGCAGTATGATTAAAACTTTTTGACCCTCAGAGATTTTCTCAAAATCAAAGAATTCCACTTTACTATCTATTTCATTCTTAAACCCTACTTCCAGTTTTCGGGCTTTTCCTTCTTCTATTAAGCGAAAGGAATCAAATCCATCAATATATTCTCTTAAATGACTATAAATGTCCAAGAGTTTCCCTTGTTGCTCCTGAGAAATATACCTGTACCAGGAAGCAAAATTAGACCCGTTTTTCACTAAAACCTTTTCCTCTTTCTTTGAGATTGAACCAATAGAATCGGGAACAAGATTTAATACCAGTACATTTTCCAGCCATTCTTTGAACCAGGTTATCTTCTTATTTTTACTATTTGGCAATTGATTAACAAGTGAGGAAATTTCAGGATCAAAGGGATAATCGTTCACTTTAGCATAATCATCGTCATACAAATATACCTGACCATATTTATAATCACTAATGACTTTTTCTTCGAAAAGTAAAGTCTCTCCCTCTATCTTTGCTGTTTCGTTATATGGATTATGCCTTATCAATAATTCGTATCTATACTCACCCATTTCACTCTTAACTACAATTCCAAAAACTTGTAGTTCTTCATTCTTTTCTCGCCACTGAGTAATATCTTCATAGTGAAATATCTCTTTCACTTTGTCACCTTCTATCACCAATCTTCTGATTTTATCAAGTATTTCAAGAATTGATGATTTCCCGCTGCCATTAGGCCCCAGAAGTAAAGTAAGTTTATTGAATTTGATCTCAAAACCAACCAGGCATTTGTAATACTTCACACTTAATTTTTTTATCATTATCTCTCCTGAATAATGTTCAATTATCCTTTAATATTACAAATCAATCCTCTAAATTTCTGTCAAACAATTTTATCTCATCAGGCATTCCCCGAAATTGAAATGAAACTGATTTCAAATTGCCCTGATGGGGCTGCACACGTTCGCAAGGTCTTATTTGGGTGACAAGATAAGTTTCCTTGCGAATGGTTTTATCCTTCGCAATGGTAACGACCAATTATTGCCCAGGTTTCACTTTTATGTCCACTACGTCCTCTGTCCACTTCTGGAACTTCAACTACTATGTCATTGTGAAGGATAAAACCATTCGCAGGTTTCGCCTGATTTCTTACATTGCATTTAATTTTCCATTTTTTATTTTCAATTTCTTGTCAGGGCGTAATAAAATGAAGACTGATCAATTTATTCTCCTCCCCATAAACCTCTATTAAATAATATAATACACTTATCAAATTAATTGTGACCATAATGTGACCTCCTATTTATGTAATTCATATAACCTTAACCCATACCGGTCACGTTTTTCGCACTTTTACCCAAATACATACACCTATTTTTAATTTTAAAAAATCAACTCACGACTCATCGAAGATCCTCCATAGCTGTTACAGCGGAGGAGAACGATTAAAGTATTACTTTTAATTTTCAATTTACCATTTCCATTTTCAATTCGGAGAAATCCCCCCGTCTTTAAGTCCAGCAGCTTGCCGCGGCGGAGCTTGCGGAGACGGGTCGCTGTGTCTCTTCTTCTCCTCTTCGATTTCACCCATCACTCATCACCCATCACCAGTCACAATTCACCAGTCACCAGTCACGGCTGCAAAGCAGCTCAGTCACCAGTTACCAGCAATAAATGTTACCAAATGTTACTAAAATGTTACCTCATAACTATAAGCTATAGTGTTAGTTACAGCAAAAAGTAACATTTTTGACGTTTTTTGAAGATACATACCCCTATATTTAACTTTTTACATTTTAAATTTTACATTCAGGCGAAGCCTGCTCTAACCGTCTAACTTTCCAACCTTCCAACTTTCGCCCCCTTTCCCCGCCCACCTGTCCAGTCCTAAAATAGTGGACTCATTTATTCCGTTCAATTCTCACTTTATTTACTAAATTTAGACTCTGGTGTCGATGGCACTCTAAACTGGTACATACAAAATGGAATGCAGGAGACAATGTTAAAATAATCAATTTTATATGAAATGTATTAGCAAGTGCCTATCTATCCCAACATGCCTAAAGCTGGCATCCCCCCGTTTTTCTTAAAGATTTTGTGTTATCTTGAATTAATAATTGCCCAGATAAGTTGGACTTGCACCGCTGACGGTACA
>CAZAHZ010000364.1:0-3418 GCA_964485055.1 uncultured Candidatus Cloacimonadota bacterium | reverse complement strand
AGGATACATCTTTTCAAACAGTGATTGTTTCATCGCCCGATCCCTATGTCACACAGTATGGCGATTCGTTGGTATGCGATACATATTCATCCTATCAGTGGTATATGGATAACAGTTTGATACCAGGGGCAACTTCCCAGTATTTTGTTGCCAATGTGTCCGGGGAATATTATGTTTCAGTAAGTAATGAGTTTGATTGCCAGGCTTTTTCCAATGCTATTTATGTTGTTGTAGTTTCGGGCGACAATGAGAATTTACTTTCATCTACATTCAGCATTTATCCCAATCCGCTGAACAATTTTACCACCATTGAATATTATATTTTTAAACCCTCTACAATAAGTATTGTAGTTTACGACATTTACGGATCGAAGATAAAAGACATTTTTAAAGGTGAGCAGGAAAGTGGCTCACATAAGTTTACTGTTAATTTTGATGAGATTACCTCAAGCGGGATCTACGTTGTAAATCTTTTGGTTGAGGATAAATCATACCGGAAAAAGATTATCAGGATAAAATGATGAAAGAAAATTTAAAAATTTGAAAATGAGATGATTTGAAAATTATCATCTCGTTTAGACTAAATAAATCTCACGCAGAGACGCTAAGCCGCTAAGAGCAATCAGGTAATTAGAAATTTATTCTATCAATACTAATATAACTACTCTCTTCAAAACCAACCATCGCATTAATCAAAACCGCCTTCTCGAACCTTTCCAGGTCAGCAACCTTAATCTCATCCTCAACAATGATCCCTTCTTTCAGGAGCCTTGCCCGCTGCGTTCCCTTCAGCAAAGGTGTTGAAGGCGTTATCCATCTCTCCCCATCAAAAAAAACAATATTTGTATATGAGGTATCGGTTACAAAGCTATTCTTAATTATCAAAATATCATCAGCATCCCCCTTCTGTTTTAACAGCTCATTTATCTTCGTCCGGTTATCAAACTTGAATGAGTAATCAATATCGTTGCTTTCAATTAATTTAAGTGATCTGATCACTCTTGGTGTGTAGTTAAAGAAATCAATTTTTCTGATTTCCTGATCATACAATACCCTGCATCTGACTATTCCTGATTTCATTTCTTCGGGAACAATGATCAATTGTTCAAGATCAAAATAGTCATCTGAATTGAACAGTGCCTTCCTTGATCTGTTCAATCGCTCATTATGATAATCGATATTACACACTTTCGAATTATCGATCTTTATTGTCTCAAACAATAGGGACATAAACCTTATCTATTAGTTCACGGTATTCTTTTTCCACATCACTGTTAACGGTTATTCCTCCTCCACTCTTAAATATCAAACCATCAGGAGTGTTTTCAATGTATCTTATCATAACACAGCTGTCGAGATCCTGTCCATCGAAGTAGCCAAAGATGCCGGTATAATAGGAACGATTATAATTTTCTGCTTTTTTAATGATCTCAAGAGTTTTCTTTTTAGGGGCTCCGCTTATTGATCCTGCGGGCAATAAGGTGAATATAATATCTCCGATCTTTTCATTATAATTCTTCGGCATATCTCCTCTGATCTCTGAGCTTACCTGCAATAGTTTCTTCTCATGGGTTATTATTTCATCAATATAACGGAATTTATCGACCTTCACATTCTTTGCCACCATGCTGAGGTCATTCCTGATGAGATCGACGATGGTAACATGCTCTGCCAGCTCTTTGGAATCTTTGATTATTTCTTTTTTTGCATCGGGCAGATCAGCATCTATTGTTCCTTTCATGGGATGGGAAAAGATCTTGTCGTTCTTTATCCTCACAAATATCTCAGGAGAAAAAACAACAAATTCGTCCCTGAAAAGCATCTTGTATTTTGCTTTTGAATGATGAAAAATCTCTTCAAGACTAAGATTGCATTCAATTTTTGTAGGGAATGTGAGATTAAGAAGGTAAGAGTTTCCATAAGTAAGTTCCTTTTTTACAATATTGAATGCTTTTCTATATTCTTTGAAACTGAAAGGATATTTTTTGAATTCAACTTTTTTATTGAGTTTCTCCGGCTTTCCGGAATTTGTCTTTCCATTGATATTGTATAGGATTCCTTGCTCTATAGCCTGATCAAGAGGAATAACAACTGGTTTTTGCATTTCAAAATCAATAACGAACAAAAACGGAAGCTTTTGTTTTCCATAGTTGTTCATAATATTTCTGAAATCTTTAGGCATAATGACAAGTAAAGATAAAATAATTTCTAATTATTCTAACTGCACTAATTGGTCTAAATAATTCCTAAATCCCAATGTCTAAAAATTCTTTGCCGCGAATTTGCGAATAATTATCACATTATCATATTACTATATTATCACATTAATAGCCGCTAATTCGCTAATAGAACTAACCTGCAAACTTTCTTACTTCTTAATTATCTTCTTATTATAATTTCAATTCTCAATTACTTTTTCTATCTTTGAGGTAACGATTAATAAAACACTATTACGTTATGCATAATTTTTTAAACCAAATCCTATGAAAACAATATTAATAATTATTCTAATGTTTATTGGTTTGCTTTCTTATGGCCAAATGACTGAGATGATTGTTGATACAAACAAACTTTGGAGTAATTTATTTTCAACTCACACTGGTGGTCCACCTCCCTATTACAAGATTACAACTTTTGTTAAGTTTTCAGGAGATACTCTAATCAATTCAATTCATTACAAAAAAGTATTAACAACTCAAGACTCCTTACAATCTGATTATATTGTTAGTGGATACATTCGTGAAGATTCAACAAATAAAGTATTTCATCGTACCTCGCATGATTCAACAATTAGGCTTTTGTATGATTTCAATGTCAAAGTTGGTGATACAATTAATATTGGTTGGAATTATTTCCCAATGGAATTTGTGGTTGACACTGTTGACTCTATTTTTATCTATAATAAATATTTAAAGAAAATTGTCCTTTCAGAATACGGGGGAGGTATTCCAGAACAATGGATAGAAGGAATTGGAAGTTTATGTGGTGTTTTAAAAAGTGGCTATTCTTGTCTTATTGGTACAATAGATGAATTACTGTGTTATTTTGAAAATGACACTTTGAAGTATTCAAACCCAGGTTATCCAAATTGTTATTACAATACTGTTGGTGTTAACAATCTATTTCCAATTGAGCTTGAAGTTTATTTATTTCCAAATCCTGTCACTTCAACCTCGAAACTAACCATTGAAAACATACAACACAGAAGCTATACTGTAGATTTTTTTAACATAATGGGTAAAAAAATAAAGAGTTTTGTGCTTTCAAACAACGAACTTTTAATTCATAGAAAAGATTTCGTGCCTGGCATTTATTTCTACAGAATAATTGCTCCTCAGTCAGAAATCATTACAGGAAAGTTTATAATTGAGTAGACAAAAACTATGCATAATAACTAGGCGTTCATTTGGTGCGCAGC
>CAZAHZ010000363.1:0-3428 GCA_964485055.1 uncultured Candidatus Cloacimonadota bacterium | reverse complement strand
ATCTTTCTCCTCTCTCTTTTTGACTTAATGAGGTTTTTGCACTGAACTCATATTATATTTGATTACATTATCAGTGGTACAAAGCTGAATCCATAGTATTCTTTAGATAAAATATCGCCACTTTCGGTTTTTTTATATAAATAAACTGAGTCTTTGACCGGTATAACTATCTTTCCCGGTTTATTCAGTTGATCCAGCAATCCTACCGGAAATATATTTGCTGCTGCCGAGACTAATATCCGGTCAAATGATCTGCCCGGCATTCCTAATTCCGCTCCGGCTGATAAAATCTCATAATTACCGTTATTATACGCGGATAAATTTTCCCTGGCAGTTGTCACCAGCTCAGAAATCCGCTCTATACCCCACACTTTCCCCTTTGGTCCTGTCAGATAAGATAATAAAGCCGTTGTATATCCCGAACCACAGCCAATATCAAGTATCTCCTGTCCAGCATTTACATCCAGTAATTCCAGCATAAATGCTACTGTGGAGGGCTGAGAAATTGTCTGTCCCATTCCAATTGGCAAGGGGATATCTTCATAACGATACATCTGCAGACTGGCTGGCACAAAATCGCTCCGGTCTATATTCCTGAAAGCTTCTTCTATTATATTGCTCTTCAACATCCGCTTTCTTTTCATTAACTGGATTAACTGCTCCTGATTATCCATACCCATCCTCCCGCAAGATTAGCTTACAAATATTTATTTATAAAATCCCTTCCCGTCAAGAATTAAATATCTCCTCAATTCCACTTTTCAAATGTTCCACACTCTGCCATACTGCCGAAATTTACGAAATTCCTATCGCTAAGTGGACTTGCACTGTCCCGATTCATCGGGATAATCACGGGTGGGGCGAGGACACGACCACTGGTAACCAGTTTCAGCAATTTATTATCTGAGATGGGAAAACTTGGAATTATTTACCTGTCTGGTCGTTGTTCTCGCCCCACTTACGGTGTACCGTCAGCGGTGCAAGTCCAACTTATCTGATCAGTTATTAATTCAGGATGATACAAAATTTTTATGAAAACAGGGGGATGCCTGTTCCACACTCCATCGCTGACCTATCGTAAACCTACGGGGAGTCATATAACATAGAAGTCGCATAAGGTATATATATTTTATATGGTTAGGGAGCGGGATAAGTGTGAGGTGAAGATGGGATTTGTGAAGGCAGTGAATCCTTTTGTGGTGATCAGGCTCATGCGGATGTAGCCTTTGGCAGGTAGGGCGATATTTACAGGGCAGGCTACTGGGAAGCGGAACTCTTTGCCGGTTTCCAGGTCGCCGCGATAACAATAGATTGTATCTATTTCACCGAACCGGGGAGTAGTCCGGGCATCATGTTCCACGGTGCCGTGGCGGAGAGGGCAGGTTTCACCGAGTTGCCATTTATCTTCCAGTTGATTGATATAAAATGCGAGAAATGGACCATTGGAGACGATCATCCTGCCAGCTTTCAAGGCAGGCAGCGGATCATTTTCACCGGATTGAAAGATGGTGATCCAGTTGCCGAAAGTTTGCTTAGGTGTTGACCAGAACTTGAGGAAGGGAAACTTGATCTGGCGCATGATATTGAAATTGCCATGGGCATCATTTCCGGCGATGATAAAGAATTTTTCGCCCTTAAGCAGATATTTTGTCCAGGTTCTGATATTTTTTTCTATGATTTTCGGTTCATCGCTGTTGATCAATTGCAGCAGGTTGATGCCGCTGTCATGATAATCATCAAGTGACCAGTTCCCGCGTCTGAGTGTTAATCTCTGGGCAATAGTCACTTTTTCCAGAGGATGAGCAGCGATGAAGAGGTTGTTATCATTTTTAAGGTGTGGAATTTCGATAAGGCTGTGCTGAGGTTTATTTTTCCCCCAGATTTCAGCACTGTCACCATGACCTTCGATAAATTCGGGATGATTTAGAGCCAGGAGATGGACATTTTGATCTTTGCGGTTCCCGATCGAGATTTCTTCACCGGGAATTATGCGGATGCCCTGTTTATCAGATTCCAGGCATTCCTGCAGCATCCTTTTCCAGATCGGAAGATCGCTGTCGTTCCTGGTATAATCATCAAGCCTGTCATCAAGATCATAGGAATGGTCTGTTACGCAGAACCAGGACAAGCCCTGAGCCAGAGCCATTGTTCGGGTGACAGGTATTTCAGCCCCGAATTCCACCTGGTCACTGGTGAAATTACTGTGATAATGCGGATCACCGGCAAACCAGCCCGAAGGCAGATTGAGTGCTTTTGCAGCCAGCCAGGTGCGGAAAGGTTTCTTTGCAAGACCACGAAAATTATCATTTTTTACGGTGATCTTTTTATTCCGGCAGGTCAATTTAAGCTCTATTGTAGTGAAGATTTCAGTTTCTGGCTCAAATTGTGAAATATCCAGGGGGAGCATATATGAGAACCAGAGTGTATCCACAGGCAGGTCAAGATCAAAAGTTTCCTGATTACTGTGTCCGTAGTTGTCGGAAAGAGTAGCAATGACCTTGTTCAGATGAACCGGAAAGAGGTGAGCATCCTTAATGAAGATGAGTAGCGGCAAATATCTGAATCCGGCAAGATCAAGACTTCGGGGCAGATCGGCAATAATTTCAGGCTGCCGGCGGTAATACAGCGGATATAAAAACCGGAAATGATAATGTATCTCTGCATAAGCGAGTGCCAGCACGGGAATCGAATTCAGGTCAGGTAAAAAGTCCATATATTAAAAAAGACCTTCGCAGGGAAGGTCTTTGCTCTGATTAGGTTAATTTACGGCAGCCAGGCGGGGTCAAAGGTGGAGGTGGAGACTTTGTCGTCCCCCAAAGCCCAGGGACCGCGCGGCAGGTAATAGATTATCTTGGCATCTTTCGTGCCAAATTTATCATTCGTGATAGCTACAATCGTGGAATCATTCAGAGAATATTCAAAAATAAATTCTCCGTCAGTCTTTTTCATCTGGTCTTCAGGAATATTAAGCATGGAAAGAAATCCAGCATAATAGCCATTATCAGGGACATTATAAAACTCAACATTCTTCTGGGCAATGAGCTGCAGATTGTAAATAGCTTCAGCCATTTTATCGTGATTTTTCTTACCTATGGAAAGAGGTACAATTATAGTGAAGGCGATGCCAACAACCATGATTATCATTAAGAGCTCAACCAGCGAAAATTTCTTTTCTACACTGATTTCATTTATTTCTGCCATGTTACCTCCGGGCAATTTCCTTTTAAATTTTAAAAGGATTTTATCCGGTCAAAATGTCAATTACTTTTTCTGGGAAGATGGGACAAACTCGAATAAAAGAGAGATGGAACACGGACGACGCGGATGAAACTGAGAAACACGGATAATATTTAATCTACTGATAAGAGAGAGTTGACCAGATAAGCTTTGAGTTCTGACGGTATTCCGGCAGGACTTAAGGGCGACAG
>CAZAHZ010000362.1:0-3450 GCA_964485055.1 uncultured Candidatus Cloacimonadota bacterium | reverse complement strand
CAAATGCCTATGGGATCGTGTTTTCAAAAATAAAATGGTAAAGATGGGTTAAAATTCGTCCAGACCAAGGCAGATCTGGCTACGCAAACATATCAGATCAACATAAACCACCAATAGCCATCCTGCACTCCAAACGACCCCACATTTTTTTGTTGTGTCGTCTTGAGTGCAGGTTCAGGGTGAATTCTCTTTTGCATTTTAGGTAGATTAGAAGGTTGGAAAATTAGACAATGTGCCTTACATCGAATGCTTCTGAGAGATGGAATCGGAATATTTTTAAAGTGAAAGCTGAAAGATACGGTTTGAAATCTATAAAGTTTGTAAAGCAATTGATCATATCATTATGGTTGAAAGAAGCGATTAATAATCCGATACATTTTGAAAAATACTTTATTGATAACATCAATTTGCCCCGCATATGTCAAGAAAACCTGAACGTGTGCAATATTATTGATATTATAAAGCGTAAGTTGTTAGAGGGGGTAGCGTGATGTTGAACAGTCTCAAAGAGAAATGAATTTACACCAAAAAATAAGCCTTGACTGAATAGATGCTCAATAGCTTTTTTAGTAATATCTGGAGGTAATTATGAGGTTAGTAAAACTTTTTGTCATTTTAATCTTTTTAGGTTCTTTGATCTCGTGTATAGATATGAATGAAGTAATTGAGATCAGGCAAATTCCAGAACTGAACTGGTTCCACGCATATGGAGGAAAATTCAAAGATGCTGCTATTTCGACAATTGAGAATGAAAATCATGAATTTATAACAGTTGGCTTTGGTCAAATCAACAAGAATGATAATAATGACGTATTTGTGATCAAAACTTCTTCCAGAGGGGATACAATCTGGACAAAATATTATGCAAGCAATAGTTTTGAAGGAGGGAAGTCGATTATTTCCCATGATGATAACTACCTCATTGCCGGAGAATCATCTCATCAGGATGATGGACAGGGATGGGATATCAATGTAATATGTATTGATGATATTGGGAATGAACTATGGAGAAGGAAATTTAAAACTCAGGATAATGAAATTGGGAGAAAGATCATAGAAGCCGAGGAAGATAGTTTTATGATCCTGGGAACATCATCAGCGGTTCAGGGAGATGAGGAAAGAATATTGGTGATGAAAATTGATGAGAATGGTAATGAACTGTGGAGTAAAATATTTACGGGTAATAAATATACTTCTGGTTTTGATATTATCAAAACTACTGACCAGAATTATATGATTGCAGGAACCACAATGTCATCAACCGATAGCAGCAAAGATATTTATCTATTAAAAATTGATCAGGAAGGAAATGAACTCTGGTCAAAGACTTATGGTGAAGCCTTAGATGACATTGGGAAAACAATTTCTAAAGCATCAGATCAATCTTACATTATTTGCGGTGAATCTACTTCTTCAGGTGAAATGGTTGGGGCAGTCAAAGTGATGAAAATTGACAGTAATGGAGATGTAATCTGGTCTAATGCTTTTGGAGAACAGGAGTTTGTGAAATCATCAATCATAACAACAGATAACACCCTTTACATTGTAGGTTCAACTGAATCTATTGAGAGAAACATGATAGACGTGATGGTTCTTAAAATCAATAGTTCAGGTGAAAAAGAATGGATGAAAACTTTTGGTGGTACAGCTTATGATAACGGTTTTTCAATAATGCTGGCAACTAACGGGAATTTGATTGTTTCCGGAACGGTTGATGTTTCACTTTTAAACACTCAGGTTTTTATAACTGAATTGAAGCCATAATGTGAATCCTATTTGGAGTGTATCGAGAACGTCGATGCATCGAGCCGGTAGGCGAGAGAGATTCTTTTACGGTTGATGCCGTAACGCAGTGACATTATCACTGTACTCCGAAAAGTCGTATTTAGAGAAGAAGAAGGATTTAATGAATAACTACAGAATAAAATATATTGATAACTTTTCTGCCGGTCAGAAGCAGGTGATTGAAGAGGTTGCTGATCAGGAGATGGAACTCTTATTAGGGTATTATGAGGAGAGGGATATAATGCTGGAATTTATGACCTTTTATGTGGAGAATGAGTATTTGCGGTTTAGTGCTGCATCTGATGAGCCACGGAGGATGTGGTTTAAGGTCAATACTTATCATCAGGATATTGAGGGGATGATCAGGCAATATCTACCGGGGTGTATGGCTCATGAATTTCATCATATGATCAGGTGGAATTTTATTAAGGAATTTAATCTGGCGGAACTGATGGTTATGGAAGGGCTGGCTATGCACTTTGTAATGGAAATAATGGGTACAGAAAAGCCGCGATACATCAGACCTGTCAGTGATGAACTGGTTAATAAGCTTATGCCTTTGATCAGGCGTGACCTTTATAATGATAATTTTGATCATCGCATCTGGCAGAAAGGTAGTGAGGAAGAATGTATTCCGCCTTATTTTGCTTATAGTTATGGTTTTAAACTGGTGGAAGAGTATTTTGTTCGACATCAGGGAGTGAAAGCTTCTGGTTGTTTTGAGATAGACTGCCGGATGTTTTTGGAGTGCATCGAGAACGTCGATGCATCGAACCGGTAGGTGAGAGAAATTCTTTTACGTTTAGCACCGTAACACAGTGACATTATCACTGTACTCCAGAATTAATGCATCGAGCTGGTAGGTGAGAGAGTTTCTTTTACGGCTAGTGCCGTAATACAGTGACATTATCACTGTACTCCAAAAAAGTTGATGCATCGAGCCGGTAGGCGAGAGAGATTCTTTTACGGCTGATGCCGTAATACAGTGACATTATCACTGTACTCCAGAATTAATGCATTGAATCGGTAGGCAAGAGAGATTCTTTTACGGTTGATGCCGTAACGCAGTGACATTATCACTGTACTCCAAAAGGCAATGCGCCGAGTTGGGAGTGATATGCCTATACCATTCAGAAGGTCAAAGATTATTCGCAAGGTTTTGTCTATAGATGTAATCATTTTTCCTTCTAGTTTATAGGATTTCGAGTAGACTTTCTGGGAAACAAAGGGGAGAATATTAGATGTAAAATGTAAAATGAGAAGAGGGGAAAGGGAACGAGGGAACGAAGGGTAGCGGGGGAGACAGATTTTTATTTGACATATCATGGTTGTAATATTGGGATGACATCAGATCTTTATGAAATTGGCTATAGGGGTACTGCCTTGGTGCGGTTGAGACATACCCTATGAACCTGATCCGGTTAATACCGGCGTAGGAAGTTAGCAAATAATGACTTTTTTATTTAGAAAACGCCTATACTGGTATTGCCCGTCTGACGTTATTATTTTATAGATAAAGGAGTTATTATGAAAAAGACCATCACTTTTATATTTATTCCCAGCATCTATTTGAGCTTTTCTTTCAGCATCTATTCTAGCTTGGCTTTGAGCCTTCAATTCAGCATCTCTAGCTTGGCTTTGAGCCTTCAATTCAGCATCCAATTG
>CAZAHZ010000361.1:0-3458 GCA_964485055.1 uncultured Candidatus Cloacimonadota bacterium | reverse complement strand
TTCATAAGTCAGGCTCATAATATCTATTATGCATTAGCATTATGTTAACATATTATTTAGTAATAAATTGAATTATTTTTGCTTACTATGATGTGATGGATTGCTTTAAATTAAAATGTATTTAATTTCGGTAAGATCACACCAAGTATCAAATTAATTGACTTCCAGTTCAGACCTGGTATTTATTTTTTATGTTGACAATTATATAGTTCTTTTCTATAAAAAACTTTTTTAAGGATAAAGAAAATAAGCTTTAAATTAGATTGGAGGTTATCATGTCATTAGAATATGAAAAAATTAAAATCCCTTGCCCCAAATGCAAGGCTGCAATTGAAGTTTCTTATCGAGAATTAATTGTCCGTCGAGAAGCAAAGTGCCGTCGCTGTAATTCTACCTATAAATTTTCATCACATTCAACATCTAATTTGAGTATGAAAATTAGAGAACTTGAAAAAGCACAAGAAAATTTTAGAAAATCTTTTAAAGATTTGATCTCGAGTGCAGAAATTATTCTAAAACAGTGATATATATAAATATGCAAAGATGATGAACGGATTAAGCTTTGTTAAAGTTTCTAAGCCGATTGGATTTCGCTGAGATAAGGAGAAAGACTTACAGGTTGATAGAACTTTGGGTAATCTGTATGTTTAATTAATTTAGATAGGGTGAAATAAGATGAGATTGAATGGAAAAGCAGATATCATAAGCTATCAAAAAAATAATAAGTAAGAGAGTAAATTATGAGGAATATCAATCCTGAAAAAGTAATGTACGTAAAATTAGGTGCAGGAGGAAATTTTGAGAAAGGTTGCATTGATTCAGGGATTATCAAGTTAGACTATCATGAAGTAAATCACGAATTATGTGCTTCAGGTCAATGGGATCTCGTTGAACAACAGATATCGAAAAAAGACAAACCTGATCATGGAGCAGCAAAACGTCATATACAACAAATTAGAAGCTTCTATGAATGTGGAAAACAGACACTTTGGATTACCTTTTATGCTAATAAACTCTGGTGGTGTTTTTCAGACAACAAAATCAAGGTAAATCAAGATGGCACTAAACAAAGAACAGTCATTGATAAATGGCATGATTGTGATATTAATAATAATGTGCTTTTCATAAGCAATATTAGCGGGAAAATTACTAAAACTCAGGGTTACATGGGAACAATTTGTGAAATCAAGGAAGATGAACGCGAATATTTAGTAAAAAAGATTAATAGTATGCCGACTGACGAAGTTGTTAGGGCTATGACATATCTGAGTGATTTAAGAAAAGCTCTAGAGCCATTAATACAATCTCTGACATGGGGAGACTTTGAAATTCTAATTGATTTAATTTTTAGACAAGCTGGCTGGCAAAGAGTTTCTTCTACTGGTGAGACACAGAAAACACTGGATTTAGATCTATATATGCCGATATCAAAACGTAGAGCCATGGTGCAGATCAAGTCCCAATCAAGTTTATCTACTTTTAAAGAGTATGATGAAAAATTCTCTATTGAGAAAGAATATGACGAGTTTTATTACTTTGTACACAGTCCAGATAAATCTCTAAAAGATGCAAAAGCAAGCTACAATAATTACAAAACGAAAATTATCTTCGTGGATGAGATATCTGATTTATGTATATCAGCAGGTCTTGTCGATTGGTTGATAGAAAGAACTTCTTAGAGCGATCTGTTACAAGATGTAAAAACCAAGATAAATGTTAGTGGAATTTACTGTCGGGATTATTCTTTCTTCATATATCATGTAAAATTGCAGGTAGATCTAATTTGAGGAGTTATTATGAGTAAAACATTAGAAATCAAGAGATGTATCATATATGGTGTTGCTGTAGGTGATGCCCTTGGTTTTCCATATCAGTTTATTAAAAGGGAAGTGAGGATTAGGTTCCCAGTGATTGATATGGGTATAACAATCGATGATATGGGGAATAAATACTATCTTCCTGAAGCAGAGATAGGTTTGTGGTCTGATGATACGTCACTTACTTTATGCCTGGTGGAGAGCCTTGGAAAAGGATATGATCTACTTGAAATTGCTGAACGTTTCTTGCTCTGGCTGAATAGTGGCTATCTCAGTGCACTTGATGCTGCATTTGACCAGGGAATTCAGACGGAAAAAGCTCTTCGGGAATTGGAATATATTATTCGAAGTGGAAAATTAAAATTACTTGCTCAGCGGATAGAGAAACCCGATATTCATGCTAATGGGAATGGTGCCTTGATGAGGATATTACCCCTGGCAACTTATATTTATCCGCTGCCTCTGGAGAAGCAATTCAGAATTGTCACCGAAGTAAGTGCACTTACACATCCGCATATACGAAGTGTATTATGCTGTTTTTTATATCTGCGTATTGCCATCAAGATTATTGATAAGAAGTCTTTACCGGAAGCAATCACTGACAGCCAGGAGGAACTACGAGAATTCATAGCTGATAGGAATATTCTTCCTGAAGATTTGAAAGCGCTGCATCGCCTGTTAATAGGGAATTTATATCTTGGTTCAATAAAACCCAATGATCGCTTTTCCATAGATTATATCAATTCAGGAGGTTATGTGGTTCATACTCTGGAAGCAGTAATGTGGTGTTTATTGAATGGCAGCTCTTTTAAAGAGACAGTTCTTAAGGCTGTGAATCTGGGTGATGACACTGATACTGTGGCGGCGATTGCAGGTGGTCTGGCAGCTTTATATTATGGTTTTGATTCAATTCCTGAGACGTGGATCAAGTGCTTGAAAAAGAGGGAGTTGATTGAGTTGATAGTGGAAAATATCCAGAGGCAGTGACAGTATCCATTTCAATCCAGTTATCTCCGTCAAAGTGATAAATAGCAGCCGAGTAGGAAGAATTACAATAATCATGTAATCGCCATTAATAAAGACCGATGATCCGAAATACATTGTACTGATGCTGTACGGAGGCTGGATAATTGCTTACTGCATCCTTTGATCATCTATTTTTTTATATAGATAAGCTGTATTGGCATTAGAGCCGATAATTGCATAATCTCCTGAAATTGACACAGGTTTCCCAAAATAATCTTCTCCGGCTCCATCTTCAGCAAAAACACTCTGGTCAACCGACCAATCCTCAAATAAATGTATATTCTTGCTCTTCAGTACCGTCTGTCCGGCGCGTTGGATACCGGTAGTCCGGACAAACGATACCGATAAAAGATTACTATTTTGGTTATTCTTCTCAATAAAGCCATCAAGTCCACACAAGTTGAGCCACCCCTCCGATAATTTAGAGCCACCCATTCCTTGATGAGAGCCACTCCTCCGAACAATAGAACCTCATTATCTATTTGTGAGAGGCACATAGCAAATTGTATTGTTAAACACATAATTTATTGACTTAAAACAATAGTAAACAAAACTGATCCAGTTCAGTGAAACGGAAGTAGGCTCTGCTGGAGAGCAACCTGCCAGGGATAGCTG
>CAZAHZ010000360.1:0-3510 GCA_964485055.1 uncultured Candidatus Cloacimonadota bacterium | reverse complement strand
GGATGCTTTGAACTATAGTTGCAGCCTGTTTTTTCAGTGATAGGCAGTGCATCCATATCGGCACGGAAAAGCAGATAATCGCCCTTGCCTGCCTGATATTCTACCAGCAGTCCGGTAGGTTTAAAGTGATGTACCCTTAACCCGGAATATGCTGCAAGTCTATCCAGGATATAACCTTGGGTTTTAAATTCTTCATATGCCAGCTCAGGAATTTGATGTAAATCCTGTCTGACTTTGATTAAATCCAGCATCAAGACCTCTCTTTTTGGACAATTGTCAATTAAGTTGGCTATCACTGTCAATAATTATTTACTCTAATTTCTCTCTTGACCTAAATTGGGATTATTCTGGTCTTTACTTATGAGAAATTTAAAGAGAATTGTTCTACTGATAATTGTTTTTGCCGGCTTATGGAATTATCTTCCAGCCAAAGGATTTGTTCCATCATTTGATGATGGTCCTTATCTTTTTCGGGAAGATGACAGGATGGTTGCTGTTTATATTAAGGATCATCAGGTTATCCGAGATACTCTTATTCCACAGCCGGATAGCAGTTATCTGCTGGACTGGTCAAATGGATATGCTGATCCTGCGGTTCTGCAGGAAAGTTTTAATCCTCCAGTTACCAGCTTCCTGCGACCGGAGCGGTTTCTGGTGATCAGCGATCTGCACGGAAACCTTAACGGAACCATTGAATTGCTGCTTGCTGCCGGTGTTATGGATTCCACCTTTAACTGGATATATGATGGCTGGCTGATCGTGGATGGGGATATTTTTGATCGCGGAGAACAGGTAACACCTTGTTTCTGGTTATTATATCACCTCTATCAACAGGCAGAAAATGATCCTGACGGAAAATTGATACCTATCTTAGGAAATCATGAAAACATGACTATCGGCAAACATATCCATAAAGTTGAAGGCAAATATCAGGAAACCTGCGAACTGCTGGGTATGAATTATAATGAACTTTACGGAGAAAACACATTTCTGGGAAGTTGGTTACGTTCCTGGCAGACTGTCCTTCAGATTGGGGATTATCTAATTGTACATGGCGGGATTTCGGCGAGATTTGCTGAAAGATTTATATCACTGGATTCTGTTAATGTCCTTATTTCCGATTACTATCAAGGAAGAAGTGTTGATCAGGCATCTCTGAATTACCTGTTCAGTAATAACGGTCCTTTCTGGTATCGGGGGTATTTTAGTTCCGAGGAGAAATGGGAAAAGTCTGATCCTGAGATTATTGAGAGTATCCTGAGAAAATATAATCTTAAAAATATCATTGTTGGACATACTACGTTTGAGAGTATTCAATATGCTCAGAAAGGACTGGTTATTGCAGTTGATGCCGGGCTGAAATATCAGAATTCGGGACAGGCACTTCTTTTCCAGAATGGCAGGTTTTTTATGCTTGCCTCTTCCGGAGTATTAACAGAATTAACTCCTTGAAAAAAAGAACGAGGTTTATAAAATGAAAATATCCAGATCATTTGCCAGTGATAATAATTCCGGCGTGCATCCGAAGATCATGCAGGTACTTCAAGAGGTTAATCAGGGGCATTATATCGGCTATGGTGATGACCCTTATACCGCAGAAGCAGTCCAAAAATTCAAGCAACTGTTTGGTGAAGATATTGAGGTTTTCTTTGTCTATAACGGTACAGGTGCCAATACTGTAATCCTCAACACAGTTACCCGCAGCTATCATTCTATTATCTGTCCCGATTCTGCTCATATTAACGTGGATGAATGCGGTGCTCCCAGTGCCATGACGGGCTGCAAGATGGAATTTATCCGTACTCCTGACGGAAAACTCACACCGGAACTGATCAAGACAATGCTGCATGGCATCGGCTTTGAACATCATTCTCAGCCACGCGTTGTTTCCATCACGCAATCCACTGAACTGGGTACGCTGTACTCGCTTGCGGAATTGCGGATTCTTTCTGATTTCTGCCATGAACATGATCTGCTGCTCCACCTCGATGGGGCGAGAATTGCCAATGCTGCTGTAGCCCTTAACTGCTCTCTGAAAGAGATGACTACTGATACCGGCATTGATATGATGTCTTTTGGCGGGACTAAGAATGGCATGATGTTTGGCGAAGCGGTGATCTTTTTCCGTCCGGAACTCGCTTCTGATTTCCGCTATTTCCGCAAACAGGGCATGCAGTTACATTCCAAGATGCGCTATATTTCTGCCCAGTTTTCAGCCTTATTAACCGATAACCTCTGGTATATAAATGCTAAACACTCAAATGATATGGCTCAATTGCTGTATGCTGAACTTAAGAAAATCAATGGAATTAAAATAACACGACCCAGTGTAGTTAATTCTGTTTTTGCCATTCTCCCGGCAGATGTTATCCCACGGCTACAGCAGAAATACTTCTTTTACGTCTGGGATGAAGATACGCATGAAGTCCGTTTTATGACCACATTCGATACTACAGAAGAAGATATCAAAAACTTTATTTCTGCCCTGCAGGAGGAACTAAAATAGCACTGAGTTATTTTTTTTGTTTCAGAGTAAAATATCCACCTGTTTTCGGACTCCCGGTATAGCTTATTAACTTATATTTTTTTAGATTTCGTAAAACTCGTTCAACAGTTCTCTGTGGAATATTGAGTTTTTCCTGTAATTCATTTACTTTTGAATAAGGATGATCAGTTAAATATATAAGAATCTCTTTTTCCTTTTCTTTAAGCTGAATAACTCCACCATTTATACCACCATTTATACCGCCATTTATACCGCCAGATTTTATGCTTTGCTGAGAAAAATTCCTTATTCTAAAAAAAGTAATTGAATAGAAATCTCCAAAAGAAAATCTTGCAGCAGGATTTCCATTTTCTTCGAGAAGTTGCTTTATCCTGTTAATACCTGTCCCCATGTTTTCTACAAATTTTGACCTTTGTAGAAGAGATGCAATAATCGGATTTCTCCTGACTGCCCTGCTACCAAAATCTTTTGGACTTAAACCTCTGGGCAAACCTCCAGGATTAGTAATTTAAATTCTATCATTAAATACTTCTACAGTAGTATGAGAGCCACACTGGAAATAATCACGATGTGATACAGCATTAATTATTGCCTCCCTTAAAGCTTCAAGCGGAATTTCATATATTTCTGTTCTTTCGGGAGATTCAGTAATAATATATCTTACTTTCAATTCCTGCTTTATAAAATGAAGTGCGCTTCTTATATTTGTTATTATATCTTCCGTATAGTCTTTTCTATTTAGAATATTAATTCGCTCAGTGCCGTCAAAAGTTGCACAAGTTACAGTTGCCTGCTCACATAATAACGATGTTGAATTGGAAAAGAACAAAGTTCCAGCATTTTTCATCATTAATTTATTTGAAATAATATCTGCTACTCCTAAATTAATGAGAATTGTTTGATCATCAAGGTTTTTTGTGATACCTGCCAGGTTAAGAAAATCTGTTAATTTATAATGACTATCCGTACAGCTCCGCATAAGTAATTCCACTTGAATTTGCACA
>CAZAHZ010000359.1:0-3520 GCA_964485055.1 uncultured Candidatus Cloacimonadota bacterium | reverse complement strand
GAGGTAAAAACCAAAGAGCTTTTAGGACTCGTGGCATCTTTAGTGCTACGGTGTGATGACTGCATTCGCTATCATATGGATCGGTGTCATCAGGAAGGTGTGAGTGAGCAGGAACTGGAAGAAGCTCTGGCAATCGGACTGGTGGTGGGTGGAAGTATCACGATCCCTCATATCAGGCGTGCCTGGGATTTTTGGGAGAATATGTTTTTAACCACCATCCTTCGCTTCATCCGTCATTGAAATTATGGATGACTTTCAGAAAGCTACGGCACGGCAAGCGGAACACACGGAACACACGGAAAAGAAAACAAAATAAGAGGAAGAATTAATGAGGAAAGAAATTGTTTTTCTTATAATTGGACTTATTATATTTGCTGTTGGGCAGGCGGATTTGAATGAAGAGGCGGTGCGGAGTATTTTTGCTGATACATTTTTTAGTTCGGAGGATATTTACCAGCAGTTGAAAATGTTCAATGAATTTAGTGATGCTGAGCATAAGGGAATAGTGCAGGCTGACAGTCTGGCAGACGGATCGCCCTGGTTCTATTATATTCCTGGCAGTTACAAGCCGCAGCAGCGTCATGGTCTGATCATCTGGCTACATGGGGGAGTGGGACGTGAGGATTATCAGGAGGCTGATGAGTATATATATGAGCATCCGCTGGTGAAATTTGCGGAAGAATATGGATTACTTCTGCTGATACCGATGAGCAGAAAGGATTGCATGTGGTGGGATACTCCCGGAGAGGTGCATGTCAGGGAAGAGATGCTGGTAATGAAGGAGAAATTTAATATTGATGATGACCGGGTATATATGACGGGATTTTCAGATGGCGGTTCCGGCTCATTTCATTTTGCCTATCGGCTTCCGAACGATTATGCTGCCTTTTATCCCTTGAACGGCATGATCTCCGTAGCTGCGGGTGTAACCGGCAAACCATGCTTTATCAGAAATCTGCAAAACAGAAATCTGCGAGCGGTTAATACCGATGAAGATGGGCTGTATCCGGCAGCAAGTACTCGCTTGACCATGGATCTGGCATTGAATGCCGGAGCGGATATCAGTTACCGGGAATACTGGGGGATCGGACATGACTGGGGCTATTTTGATGAAGATATGCCATTGATGATCGCAGATATGCAGAAACGGGCACGAGACAGCTTCCACTCCGATATATACTGGGAATGTTTGTCGGTTGAGGAATACAATCGCTGCGACTGGCTGGAGATCACGGCTTTGGATACCTTGAGAGAAAAACAGGAATGGCAGAGTGAATATAATGTCAAATTATCTGAAGAGCGAATTACTTTCGGTTTTAATAATGATGTTGAATTTAAAGGTGAAGGTGTACGCGTTGACCGGATAATTCCTGAAACTCTGGCAGAAGAAATGGGTTTGCATAATGGTGATATTATTTTTGCCATGGATGAAGAGAGTGTAACTAATATTGATGATTTGAGCCGGATCAAAGAGACCAAACAGCGTGGAGATGCAGTGAGTCTGACTGTTTACCGTGAAGCTGACACGTTGCTTCTGCAGGGAGTTTTTCCTGAAATCACTTATTATGATGCCTTATTTTATAAACCGGCTTCGGGTGCCGTGAAAGGCAGAAATTATGCTAATATATTTGAACTGGAGACATCACGGGTGGGAGCAGTGGCTTTGTATATCAGCCCGGAGATGGTTAATATGGGTATCCCTGTAAGAGTAATCATTAATGGGGAAGAATTCTATAATCAAATAGTTGACTATGACAGGATCGTGATGCAGGAATCCATACTGGAAAACAAGGATCGAAAAGCGGTGTGGGTGAATAAGCTTGAATTTAATATAAATTGAAGAGGTTCAACCACGGAACACACGGAAGGCACGGAAGAATGTAAGAGAGGAAGAAAGATTGAAGAGAAGTGAAAAGCTGATATTCATCGCATAGTAGCTTAGTAAATTTCTTTTCATTGAAGTATTATTTCAGTATGTTCGGTGTGTTCAGTGGTTGTAAATATTAAGAAAAAGATGTTTAACCACGGAACACACGGAAGGCACGGAAGAATGTAAGAGAGGAAGAAAGATTTAAGGGAAGTGAAAAGCTGATATTAAGCGCATAGCAGCTTAGTAAATTCCTTTTTCATTGAAGTTTTATTTTCGTGTGTTCAGTGTGTTCGGTGGTTAAAAAAAAAAGTTAAGGAGGATATGATGTTAGAGAACATGTTGCAGAATTTGAGCTCGAATCTTGGTAAGGGACTGAATATTTCACTGGTATTTGGTGAACCGATCGAGACACAGGGTAAGACGATCATTCCGGTCAGTAAAGTAACTGGCGGTTTTGGCGGAGGAGAAGGTATAGCACCCGGATCATGCTGCGGTGGAGCAGAAGAAAGCGGGGAAGAGAAAAAGGATAACGGTGCTCATGGTATGGGCGGCGGAGGCGGGTTGCATAACGAAGCAATTGGTATCTTCGAGATCACTCCCGATAATACCAGGTTTATACCTGCTGTTCAATTCAAGCATCTCCTGATCATGATGGGTATGATCATGGGCTTTATCTGGAGGATTAGCAGGAGGAGGAAGAGGAAGTGATCGGTGATCGGTAATCAGTGAAGAGTGAATAGGGGCGAATAAATATTCGCCCTTTTTCTGTCTGATTACATATATGAGCTTTATTAAATCGTTCTCAAAGTTCATTTCATAGTCATTTATTCTGAATAATATTCCTGATAATCGCTCTTTCCAGAAATAAAGGGTTAGTAAAGCAAGTATAAAGTTACCGGGCAGAATACGGTAGAAATTTAATGTAATGCCGTTTGTGGATGACTATTTTTTGAAAATCAGGATGATAGTTAGATTAATGAGAAATTATCACAAATACTTGAACGTACCAATTGCAACAGGAGATAGGAAAATTATATTGACATTTTTTCTTAAATTTAAATGTTTAGGGCAATTCTTGTTTCTGGGGGATAATGTGAGGAAAATTAGTTTTATTATTTTTATAGTGTTTACTATTTCTATTTTATTTGCTGAAGGTTTAGAGGTACGCTCTTTTGAGGAAGACAATTTTGATATGCATGGCAGTGTATCGCCTGTGCGGGATGCGAATGGAGATAATTGCGCCTTAATAAGAGTGGAGCATAATCTGACTGGCGATGTGCATCTCACTGATGTAGAAGTCTTGCAGCGGGAGAAGAAAACAGATAAGATTATTTATTTTTATATTAGCAAATGGGAGCAATCAGTGACAATCGCTCCTTCTGAGAAGTATTTGCCGATAAAATATTCATTTCCAGTAGCTCTTAAATCTGAAAAAACTTATGTGCTGAGGCTGTATGGTGAAGGTGAAGGAGATGAACTGGAAGATATTCCGGTGACAATAACAACCGAACCAGCAGGAGCGACAGTTTATATTGATAATATCAGGTTATCAGGAGTAACACCGGCGAGTGACTTCTATATTGCCGGAACATATACAATCCGAATTGAGCTTGATGAATATGCTACTTTGAAAAGTGAAATTGTGATCAT
>CAZAHZ010000358.1:0-3522 GCA_964485055.1 uncultured Candidatus Cloacimonadota bacterium | reverse complement strand
TCCAGTAATGTCGTCAGAGAATTCTGAAACATCAGCGGGGCAATCGCCAGATAACCTGAAAACTCACGCTCTCCTGTCGCCGTCAATCCAATCTGTTCCAGCACTGCTGCCACCGCTTTTGTATCTCTGAACCGGGGATATTCACCTGCTGCTGTCTCAATCCGCAGATCAAATCCGGTGGGAATAGTTACCCGTAGATTTACAGGATCATATTGAACGCTGTTGATAGCAATACTAAGAATGGTATGATCACCACAAAATCCCTGGTCATAAGAATTCAGCCAGGTTTGTGGATAAGATTTCTGAGTATAAAACTCAGGTTTGGGCTCAATAAACCGGAATCCATCGCTGGAAAAGCGAACTGCCGGCTGTACCGGTATCAATGGTAATGTAAGCTGAATTTGTTCATTGCCCTTTGGGACCACCTGCACAGACCTTACTTCGCTGCCTGCTTCCAGTTCCAAAAATACACTTAACTGCGGGATTGCCGGAGCACCTGTCTCCTGCTGATAAATTGTCATTGTTCCGCTTTGTAATTCGCTGTAACCCTTCTCGCTGGTCAATTCCAGCCGGAGGTTATCCACACTTGTCTCGAAAGCTGACATTTGAACGATCAGCAATAATCCGAAAACTACTAAAAGCTTTTTCATATTACACCTACCATAAATAATCTAATATTTTTTCGAAGTCATGCTCAAGAAAACTGTTTACAACTGCCACGCAGTCTGAAAGATCCTGGTTGCCTGACGAAGGATTACAGTATCCTATACACTTCATATTCGCTGTTTTGGCTGCCCTCACTCCATTATAGGAGTCCTCGATTACCACGCAATTTTCCGAACTGACCCGCAGCAGCATTGCGGTTCGGATATAAACATCCGGATAGGGTTTACCCCTGGGTACATCATCTCCGCTTACCAGCAGATCAAAATATTCTGCTATTTCCAGCTTGTTCACCACCAGTTCTATCAGTTCCATCGGTGATGATGATGCTATGGCAATCATCATGCTCCTTTCGTTGAGATAATCCAGCAGGTTGATCAAACCCGGCATCGCGGTTAATTCCAATCCCGAAAAATGGTCTATTATCACCTCTGCACACCTGTCCATAAGTTGTTCCACTGATTGATCCAGGTGAAATTTTACTTTGACCTCTTCCCACATCAACCGGCTGCTTAATCCCACAAAACGGTCATAATCCAGTGCTTCCAGATCAATGCCCAGCTCTACAAAGAATTTCTGATTTGCCTTGTAATGTTCCCGTTCGGAATCGATGATCACACCATCCATATCAAAGATCACTGCCTGCGTCATTTTTCACTCTTCAGATATTTGTGAGCTGTTTTCAAGTTCTCCATGATGGCTATCTGCTGCGGACATTTTTCCTCGCAAATCCCGCACTCTACGCATTTATCCGCCTGGTTTTCCTCTTTGATAAATCCGTAAAACCGCCTGCCCCAGTTCTGATCATCAAATATATTAGCTGTATTATAAAAATGGAATACGCCCGGTATTGCCACTCCCTGCGGACAGGGCTGACAGTAATTGCAGCCCGTGCAAGGCACTTTGATCCGGCTGTGATATCCTTCCCGTAATCGGGTTACCAGTTCATTCTCACTTTCGCTTAATATAAAATTATCGCCCGAAGCAAGCGAAATGTTCTCCCTCACCTGCTCCATGGAATTCATCCCGCTCAGCAGCAAGCCCACTTCAGGCTGCTGCCAAACCCAGCGCAGGCTCAAGCCTGCCAGTGTTCCACTATAATCTGATACTTTGATTATTGATTGCACCTCTGCCGGAGGCTTTTTTGCCAGCAATCCTCCCCGCAATGGCTCCATCACAACCACTCCTATCCCTCTTTCCGCTGCCAGATCAAGTCCTGCTTGACCCGCCTGAAATTCAATATCCAGGTAATTATACTGGATCTGGCAAAATTCCCAATTATATTCCCCGATAATGTCTCTGAATACTGATAGATTATCATGAAAACTGAATCCAACATGACTGATTATTCCCGATTTCTTTTTGGCTTCCAACCATTCCAGAACGCCTTTATCCTTGAGATTCTCCCAGTTTTTCGAGTTCAAGGCATGCAGAAGATAAAAATCTATTTGCTCAGTTCCCAGTTTTTCCAGTTGCTCTGTCAGGTATTTATCAAAATCGCTGGTTTCCTTGATCAGCCAACTCGGTAATTTGTCTGCTATATATACTTTATCCCGGTATCCTTGTTTTAATATCCTGCCTGCAAAGATCTCACTCCTGCCGCTGTGATACGGATATGCCGTATCAAAATAATTTACTCCATTTTCTATCGCAAAATTTACCATTTCCAGGCTTCGCTCTTCGTCTATACGGCTGTGGTCTCCATCTATCACAGGCAGACGCATTAGCCCAAATCCCAGCACTGATACCTGTTTCCCGGTTTTGCCCAGTTCCCGATAATTCATGCTTTCTCCTTTATTTTACATTTTCTATTATTCTAACTTTTTTCTTAATTATTATCACCAGATATGTCCAGCAAAATTTTATTATCTTCGGTAAAACAAGAATGCTTTACTATTCCTGCCTGCCCCAGTATTATCGCAAAAAAAACCCTCAACCGAAGTTGAGGGCATTACATGAGTTGCCTAAAGAGTCTCTTGGACTATGGATACAGGCTTCCCCACGTACTATTTTAACTCTTGATCACATTACCCACTATCACGCTGGCGATCTCTTCCGCAGACTCCGCCTCTCGCAAAATCTTCAAATTCGCCTCGGATAATATGATGTTCTTGGATAAATATGAAATACTGAATAAATGCTGAAAATCATTATGCAGCAATAACATGAAATATAACTTCACAGGCTTGTTATCTACGGCATCAAATTCTATCTCGTCTTTACTTCTGCCAAAGATAACTGAAGGCTTCCTGATCTTGGAGGGATGAAAATGACGCGCATGTAATAATGCCACGCCATTGCCTACTGCCGTTGAGACCAGCTCCTCTCTTGCCACCACCACCTGGTAAAGCCAGCGATGATCTCGAACTATGCCCAGTTCCTTCGCTTTCTTGCTCATCTCGGCAATTGCCTCATATTTGTTATCTGCCTCAAAATCAAGAAAAATATACTCCGGCTTGTAATAATCATTAAAATGACAGATTGACCTTTGCAGCGATAACTTTCTTACTTCTTCCTCGTTTAAGCTCGCTATCCATTCATCTAATTCCGTTTTATCTAATTTAATTGTGTTACCGCTTTTCACGGTCTGTAATATCTTTGAATTGATCATCTCACGGATTACCGAGATCGTCACTTTTAATTGTGAGGCTGCCTGCTTCAATGTCAATAATGTGCGAGCCATAGATTCTCCTTATACTATTATCTATATCAAATTTGTATTTTTATCGTTTATTCTGTCAAGAAATACTGAATTTTTTGCAATCTTTTTTATTTATTGCAAACAATTTCTCACCTGATTGTTTTTTTATTTCTCTTTATTTCTCCACTCCTTGCTATCATTAACCAGCAACCTCGAAA
>CAZAHZ010000357.1:0-3539 GCA_964485055.1 uncultured Candidatus Cloacimonadota bacterium | reverse complement strand
TCAAAAGGCTTAATAGCAGAAATATTAATATTAATATTTTATTTTTTATCTTCACTCCGACCCTTTTTGATCTGAATGATATTTTACAGTTTATTCGTCTCTAACAAAAGGATTTTCCCTCTTCTCAATTCCGATCCGTGTTTCTTCCATGTGTCCCGGCAAGACCAGTGTTTGATCAGCCAGGCGATATAATTTTCCAGAAATAGAAAGCTTCAGGGTCTCAAAATCACCATCAGGGAAATCAGTTCTACCAATGCTGCCCTTAAAAAGCGTATCGCCGGCAAATAAAAGTAGATCATATAACAGGCAAATCCCTCCCGTTGTATGCCCTGGAGTATGAATAACCTCCATCTCTTTTTTCCCTAATTGGATTTTATCTCCTTCTTCCAAAAATCTCTCAGCGGGGGGTGAAATGATCTCTATCCCCATGAAACTGCTCAGGTTCAGATGCGGATCAGTTAGTTTGGATGCATCTGCCCGATGAATATAGATCGGAATATCCCATTTGTTCTGGAAAAATTCATTGCCCCCGATATGATCAGCGTGTCCATGCGTATTTACAATTGCTTTCATTTCCAGGCTGTTTGTATTCACATAACTGATAATCTCTTTTGCCGGAGCACCAGGATCAATTAGTATAGCTTCCCGGCTTTCAATTTCCCAGACCAGATAAGTATTAGTCCCAAAGGCAGGTAAAGTGTGAAATCTTTTAAAATCCATTAACCCTCCATGTCTATGTTATCATTAATTCTTCAACCTTTTCAGCCGGATATTTTCCCACTTTAAGTATATTTGTTAGTGAGAAATTTTTCCCCCAGCTTAACTCGGTTATCTCATCTAACCTGTTATTATAACGTAATACAATCCGGGCAGCCAGTTCTATTTCTTCAATTTCAGGATTTTCATTTTTATTTATTATCCCCAAAGGTCCATGATAATCGGTTATTTTGATAACAATTTCATCATCAGCCAACAGCGATAGATGCTCATTATCGCTTTTATCTCTCCCTATCACCAGCTTTGTGGCATCATTAAGCCTGAAATGCCTGCCATATTTAAGAAACCGGATATTTTGTTCTGTAAGCTGATCATGTTCCTGCAAATCCTTTAGTTTTTTGGAATACTTTATTTCGGTAAGTTTGCACCCCCCTCCGGGACTTTGAAATTCAGTTATAACATATTCATGTGCTAATTCCATCTGCCTGTATCTGCCCCGTCCCTGGATATCCAGCATTTCTGTTTTATCAACCCATCCTTCACGAATTGGCAAAGTATCGGATAAATACCTCTGACATAAAGGTCTGATCAGTAAATCCTTGACCCCGCTTAACTTGGCTACCGCGTTCATGGCATCCTTACGCTGGGATTTGGGTCTCTGGCCCAGGACTTCACCAGAAATCAGGAAATCTGCACCATATTCAGGCATCAATTCCGCTGCCTTTTTAAACATAAAGCCATGACAATCTATGCAGGGATTCATATTTTTACCATATCCATAACGCGGATTTTCAAGTATTTTCAGATATTCAGGAAAAACATCTATCACCCTGAGATCAATACCATTTGCTTCTGCTATTAATAAGGCAGAGTCCGCTTCAAAAAAAGGTGTCTGAAAAAATACAGTTATCACTTTATAACCGAGATTCTCCATGTGTTTTACACTTAAAATGCTATCCAGTCCTCCAGAAAATAGAGACAGACAGATATGCTCTTTTTTCATCTACACCCCTAATTATTAATTAGTTTGTCAAATACTGCTTCAAGCTAAATAAGTAAACCTAAATTTATTTTCTTTCTGCTCTAAGGCTAAAATAATCCGACTTAAAGAATTAAATAATCTCAAATTTCCGCAGGTTAACCAGCAGAATTAATACAATCTCCTTAACCAGAAACACAATGGGCACTGCAAACAGCATACCCAGAAATCCAAAGGTGTAACCTCCAGCCAGAACTGTCAGCAATATCACCATCGGATGCATTTCCATGCTTCTTCCCATTACTACCGGATATACTATTCTATTTTCCAGGAACTGCACTATCTGCAAAGCAATAATAGCCGATATTATCATCATCAGCGGCTGACCACTTAGCAGTATGGAAATTATCGCTGCTATGATTCCTACACCAGGTCCCAGATAGGGTATCACATTGCCAATCCCTGCTATCAAGCCTATCACTATTGAATAGCGAACCCCCACTATCATCAGGGCAATTGAGGACATTGCAGCCACGATCAGCATCTCCAGCATCATTGCCCGGAAAAAAGTCTTGAGCACGCTGTCTGTTTTCTCTGTTATGATCACGGTTAATTCAAAATAACGATTTGGAATTAAAGAAAAAAAGACTTTGCGGAATTTCTCCTTATCTTTGAGAAAAAAGAAGCCAATTGTGGGCACCATAAATAGAAATGTGAATAGGTTAAACAATTTTCCCGCATAAAGACTCAATCTGTGTGGCAGATCAACAGCCATTTTCTGAAAATAGTAAAGCAGACTCTGAAATAATTTATTCAGATCAAAGAATTTGGTCTTTTCCGAAAATTCAATCAATGGTTTAAATAATTTCCGAAATATCTCTACTTCCGTTATCTTGAATTCCGCTATACTGCCACTTCGGGAAGCTATATCGGAAATCTTGGCTCCAATCTCCTGAACCTGTGCGATAAAGGCTGGTACAATTAATATGCCGGACAATGCAAGCAATCCGGCTATTAATATATAGATTATCAGGATCGCCAGCCAACGCTTTATCTTGTATTTCTCCAGAAATTCTACTGCCGGCTTTAATAAATATGAAAATATGATTGACCCTATCACCATCCAGAAAACACTTTTATAAAGCAGAAATGTCATGATTACCAAGGCGAAAAGGAAAATTGTCCAGACTATCTTGATAACGTTTATCTTAGCTTTCATTGCTCTGATCTTGCGATTGAGTTAATTTCTCATTACCCATGACCATGATCCGGCAAAGGAAAGAACTGATTGCTTTTAATATCTTTACTCCGGTTTTTGGATATAGATTGATAAATTCATGGAATTCCTTTTTGGTCATTGCGAGCAACAAACTAGGTTCTTCTGCCCGGGCACTTGCAGTCCGGCTCATTTCAAGAAATAAGCCTACTTCACCAAAATGTTCATTTTTTTTCTTTCGGATCAATTCTAGCTCTTCACCATCCTTTTCCAGATATATCTTTATCTCTCCTTCTGCTACAAAATACAGTACTGTATGAGGATAATTGATCTTATAAACTATTTCTCCCGCTTTATATGGTCTTTCAATCAAAAGATTACTGATCTGCTTTAATTCCTTGCCGGATAAATCCTTAAACAAATCAAAACTCTTCAATTTCTCGAGCGTCTGCTTATTTCCCCCAGAACTGCTTTCCTTTTTCATCTCACCTCCAGAATTTCTTTTCCGATGTCCTGATAATTTAGATTAGAACCTTCTCAAATCATTTATTCTGTCAATTACTTTTCCTTACTTTCTGGCATCCCCCCGAAATTAACAGAATTTCTGCTGCTAAGTGGACTTGCACC
>CAZAHZ010000356.1:0-3543 GCA_964485055.1 uncultured Candidatus Cloacimonadota bacterium | reverse complement strand
GCGGTGCAAGTCCACTTAGCGTCAGCCATGTTTTTAATTCCGGGGGGATGCCTGAATGCGTGTTTAAAAATTATTTGACAAAGAAATATCATAATTATATATTTAATCAGGAGGATAGAGCTAATGAAAAAGCTGGTTATATTTTTATTATCTGTTTTCTTTATATATTTAATCGCCGATCCAATACCACCGCTTGGTGACGGTACAGAAGCTGATCCTTACGAGATATGCTGCATTGAGAACCTCCTTTGGGTCAGCACTTATGATATTTTCTGGTTACCTGGACTATATTATGTGCAGATAAATGATATTAATGCCAGCGAGACCAGTTCCTGGAATTCTGGAAGTGGATTTCCGCCCATTGGAGCAACTGGCAGCTATTTTCAAGCAAATTTTGATGGACTTGGGCATACAATTGATAGTTTATACATAAATTATCATCCTGATAATGCAATTGGTTTTTTTGCCCGAACAGATTCTGCTTCAATCTGCAATCTTAATTTAACTAATCTGTATGTAAGAGGTTATGACTATACAGGCGGGTTAGCTGGTATCTGTGATAATTCTAATATTGATGGGGTCAGTATCCAAGGAAATGTAGTAGGTCACACAAGAGTAGGAATGCTTACTGGCTACAGTTATCATAGCTTTATTGATAATTGTAATATTACTGGTGACTTAGATGGGTGGCATATTCTGGGAGGGGTAACAGGCTCTTTGAATGGTATAATATTTAATTGCACTTCAGAGGTGACAATTGATGGTGTTGATACTGCTGGTGGAATAGCCGGCAGCATTGGTCAATCTGTACTTTATAATTGTGTGGCTGTTTCCGAGATTGATGTAAATGATTCCGCAGGAGGAATCTCTTATTCATTCAGAAATTCCGAAATTTATGATTGCTATGCAGAATTTTCTATTGAGGCTGCAAGTAATTATTCCGGTTTAGCAGTGGATCGCGATTATTCCAGTGTAATAAATTCTTATTACAATTATGAGACTTCGCTGTTTAATGATGAACATGCCGTAACTTATGGGGCATTAACTGATGCCCTTTTTAATGACTGGCTGGCTAATGAAATGAGTCTGGAAATAGATCAATATCTGGAACTATATTCAGATGACATATATGAAATAAATGATGAAGAAGATTTAACCTGCTTATTGCCCTTTGGTGAAGATGAGCATAATTTCATCCTGATGGCAGATCTTGACCTTGCCGAGATGCCCAATTTTTATATCCCATCCTTTAAGGGTAGCTTTAATGGTAATGGACATATCATTTCCGGGTTAAATATCACCCACTCACAGTTAGATGGAACAGGCTTCTTCGGTTATATTGATTGTAGCGATGTAAGTGATCTGCAGCTTAGCAATATTAATGTCTCAGGTCATTATAATTCAGGAGGATTAGCAGGAGAGAGCAGGGACTCTAATTTTACAAATTGCTCTGTAACAGGCAGTATGCAAGGATACTACTTCATTGGAGGAATTGCAGGTTTAGCAAATTATACTAATTTTACTTATTGCAGCTTTTCTGGAGAGGTTACTGGCAGTGGAAATGTTGGAGGAATAGCTGGCAGGTGTGAATATTCCACTTTAGAATTAGACTATGTAACAGGTCAGATCAATGCGGATGATTATACTGGTGGCTTAATAGGATATGGTTCCGGCAATGAACTCACGGAAAGTTTTGTTCAGGTCGAAATATCAGGGGAATCAAATACTGGGGGTTTGGCAGGAGGATTTCATCAGGGAGTTTTAGAGAATTGTTATGTTCTGGGAAGCGTAATCGGGCAAAGTGTCACTGGCGGTTTAATCGGGAGAAGCTTCGATTCTGAAATATCTTTTTGCTATGCAAGGGCAGTGATGGAACCAGCACTTTATACTGGCGGATTGATCGGATATAATACTTCTGATATATGTCTCTGCATCTGGGATAATGAATTATCTGGCTGTGATGACTTTATTGGCTATCATCTTAGTGGGAATATAATATATCTGTGTGCTGCAGATAGTCTAATGATGCAGGATATTTCCTTATATATTGACCTTAACTGGGATTTTACCAATGAAAGCATTAATGGCACTGAGGATTTCTGGTCTATTGACAGTGAAATCAACAATGGTTTCCCTTATCTCACGGATTTATTACCACCAGTTAGCCAGAATGATGCAGTAATGCCAGTCAGTAGCTGGCTCAGTGATCTAAAGGCAAGCCCTAATCCATTTAATCCGGAAACATGCATCAGTTTTAGGCTAACAGAAAAAGTCCCTGAACTTAAAATCACAGTTTACAATCTTAAGGGGCAGAAGATCTGGCAGAAAATTACTGATAATGCTAGTCCTGGTTATCATTATATTCACTGGAATGGACAGAACTCACATGCCAATCCCGTTGCTTCAGGAATATATTTATACCAGATATCCGCAGAGAATATTAATGAAGCCGGTAAATTAGTACTTCTAAAATAGGCTATAAAAAGAGACTGTTTTCCCTGAAAAAAAAAGTCAATTCAGCTTTAATTGACATAAATATAAAGCAGTTAAGAATACCAGAGATCACTCAATCTGTAATAGATTTATTATCTGATTTAAGAAGTTTCCGAACTATATTGATTCCTTTTCAGAATCTTCAGAATTATGTAACAGTATATAGTTTAAAAAGGTCCGTAAGAAGATAATAGCAGCTAAAATGCCAATTTCATTCCAGGTCGGATTTAAAGCTGTTTTCAATATACTGGCTCCAACCAGGATAGATAATGATAAGGAAAACGAGTTACCTATGATCATCCTTATAGTCTTCACTTCTCTGACCTGTTCACATAAGTTTCGATCTTTCTTTAGATAGATCATGATAGACCTTATAACGCCGATCATTACGATCAATCCAGCTAAAAAATTGCTGATAAATATAATACCTGACAAAAATATTTCAGTTACTTTATCCAGAAATACCATTATTTGCTCCTGTTTATTTCTTTTTCTTTTTTATCATATCTGGCAGCAGCAAACCAAAGAATACTGCACCAAAAATAATACTGGTCCAGGGATTAGACGTGATGGGGCAGGAGCTACTAACACAGCCCACAAAATGGTAATATAGCCAGCCGATTACACCACCCGCTAACACAGATAATGATGTAATTATCATTTTTTATTTCAGCATGATCATCTTACCAGTGGTTCTATCCGATAAAGTTATCAACTGATAGAGATAAATACCTGAAGAAACCGGCTGGTGGAAATCATCTGTTCCATCCCAGATAATATTATAAATACCTGCAGATTGAGTATCGTTAACCAGATGTCTGATAAGCTGACCTTTAGTATTATATATATTCAGGCTGACAGGAATATCTGAAGAAATCGAATATGATATTGTGGTTTCAGGGTTAAAGGGATTGGGATAGCATCTGAGGTTATTGATCATAACAAGATCACTGTCACCGGAGGGAACTTCACTGATCACATCTTCGGCAATGAAGGAATATTCCACAGTCCCTGTGCCACCGAATGTATCGGTAACAAACATCACCACGT
>CAZAHZ010000355.1:0-3545 GCA_964485055.1 uncultured Candidatus Cloacimonadota bacterium | reverse complement strand
TGAGAGTCTGAAAACCTACCGGAGGGGTATGCGAAGTAAAGCAAACTGGCTGATGACAATGACAGGGAGATACAATAAAGAAGTGGTTTATGAAGTGCCCGAATACAAATATAAAGACCAAAAAAGGCAGCGACCCTGGCTCTATCACCGGCGGAAATATGACCACAGCGTCAATCCGCAGACGCAGTTCTTTAATGCCAAAATGGTGGAGATTGGTAAAAGCTGGCAAGAATTATCGCCTGAGGAACAGAAGGAATGGAATAAAGAGGCAACGAAATTGACAAAGCAAAGGATTACAGGATTCAATCTATATACAAGGGCACAGTTTGAAGTTTATTGACTTTGACAATACGTCGAGCTGAAGGCGGGAAGAGCGGAGAAACAGGGGCAGGGTGGTAATTGTCCGTGTCTGCGCCCCACTTACGTGTACATCAGCGGTGCACGTCCACTTGGCTGGATGGTTTTGGAGTGCATCAAGCATCTTGATGCGTCGAGCCTAAGGCGCGAGAATATTTGGATATCCAGCTTTTTTTTAGATGCATGTCTTAGCTGGTTGGAATTTGCTTGAAGAAAACTAACGTTTTCTCACATCGAGACGCTCGATGTACTCCTAAACAGCGATGTACTCCTAAACATCCTGGAATTGGAGTAGGAGTCTAGGAGTGCATCAAGCGTCTTGATGCGTCGAGCCGAAGGCGAGAGAAGACTCGGATATCCAGCTTATTTTTTTTGATGCATGTCTTAGCTGGTTGGAATTTGCTTGAAGAAAACTAGCGTTTTCTCACATTGAGACGCTCGATGTACTCCTAGACAGCAACGTAATCCTAAACAGCGATTTAATCCTAAAGTTGAAAGAGTGCGATATTAAGGATATAATAAAGCGTAAGTTGATAGATTAAAGGGTATGATGTTGAACAGTTTCCGCAGGAGAGAAGGAGTGAAATGGCAAAATGATATTGACAGATGGTGAAAAATAATTACACTTGAACCAGTATCAGAAGAGAAAAGAGAATCAGGTAAGATATATGCTGTGATCATACTTGCCTAAAAGGAATTATAATGATTAGTATTCATTTACAAAGGCAGAAGATATTCAAGGCAAAGGAACTATGAGAAGAATTGAGGCTCGTCAATTAGAATTTCAATTTTCCAGAGATATGCAAATCAACCTGGCAGCAGATTCCAGGCATAAATGGCATTCCTTTCCAGCAAAATATCCGCCGGAATTACCTGCTAAATATATAGATAGATATACTGAGATCAATAATACAATATTAGATCCGATGTCAGGATCAGGTACGACTTTGATTGAAGCGCAGAGATTACACAGATTTTCATTGGGAGCAGATGTTGATCCATTATCAATAATAAATTTAAAGGGTAAGTTCAGCATAAGTAAACCTGGTTTATTAGATGAATATTATGTAAGAATAAGGGAAAAAGTCGAAAACTCTATCTCTATGTCTGATGACAGTATAATAAACTCTTATAACAGGCGATTTTCTGAGAAAACGAGGAAATTTATTGAGTATTGGTTTCCAGAAGAAAGTCTTAAACAACTGGTTGTTTTATCCGATCAGATTTTAAAAATACCTGATAAATCAGTAAGGGATTTTTTCCTGATGGTTTTATCGGCAACAATAATAACAAAACATGGAAATGTATGCTATGCAGCAGACCTGGCACATACACGACCTCATAAAGTAATTGAGAAAAAAATAATCTTACCACTGGACGAGTTTGAAAAGAAATACAGTAAAATCATTGTTGATCACGAAAGATCTTATGAACTTAATATTGTAAACAGACCTGTAGTTTATCATGAAGATGCCAGATATTTGAAGATACTGGAAAATAGCATTGATTTGATCATGACTTCACCGCCTTATGCCAATAATGCAATTGATTATATCAGATCTCATAAATTTGCTTTGGTTTGGATGAATTATGATATTGAGCAAATAGCAGATATAAGAAAAGACATGGTTGGTGAAATATCGAAGAAGGATGATTATATAATCTTGCCGGAAAAGACAAAAGAAGTAATAGAGATGGTCAAACAAAGTAACAGAAATAAAGGCAATAGATTAGAGAAATACTATCAGGATATTTATCTTATGATAAAGAAGTTCCATGAGGTTCTCAAACCGAATAAGCATGCTATTATAGTCGTTGCCACGTCCATAGTTGACGGAATAGATGTTTTAACACAGGAATGTATAATAGAACTGGCTGAAAAAGTTGGAATGCAGACAGAAAATATTGATGTAAGAGATATTGACAGGAACAAACGGATGATGCCGGTTTCAAATATAGTGAATAAAAATTCACAGATTGAATCGCGAATGCATACAGAATACGTTTTAGATTTTAAGAAGGTATAAATGAAAAATAAACTTTCAATTTTAGAAAGACTACGAAAATTATATCATGAAGAAATATTCAGTAAAGTATTATATGTTGATGAGAATGGAATTCCCAATAATGCTGATGAAAGCAGCAAGTTAAGCAAGAAAATAGCTTTGGGAATAGTAGAGAGAATAGCCAGCGAGTTAAATTCACTTCCAATCATTAGTCAGACATCAGGAAAGCAGTTTGAATTAGTAACATTAAAATATCTGGAGAATAGCTTAAAGGAAGTGAAAGATTTTATTACACACGAATACTCTATTGATACACAGAAAAGATTTCATTTTTTGAACAATATGAACACTTGATAAAGCTGAATATTGCAATGGAAGATCATCCGGAATTAAAAACCATATTGGGTGATTATATTATCAAGCCCGATATTGTGATTGGGGTGAAACCACTACCAGAAGAACTAATAAATAAGAGAAGCAATGTAGTAGATGAGAAAACTTCCCGTCTTAGTCCTATGAGATTAATCAATAACCCGGAATTTGAGATTTTACATGCAAGTATTTCATGCAAATGGACTCTTAGAAGCGACAGGTCACAAAATTCCAGAACTGAGGGTTTGAACCTGATTCGAAATAGAAAAGGACATACTCCTCACATAATGCTGGTTACTGCAGAACCGTATCCAAATCGCATTGCTTCAGTAGCTTTGGGTACGGGAGATATTGATTGCGTTTATCATTTTGCACTATATGAGATGATGGAAGCCATGCAGAAGTTAGACGATGAAGGCTCACTCGATATGTTAAATTTACTAGTTGAGGGTAAGAGACTTAGAGATATCAGTGATTTGCCTTTTGACCTTTTGGATTTTTAATAGAACTTAGCTAAACCGAAAAGGAAGATTATCAACCGCTAAAGCCGCGAAAACCGCGAAAGGGGAATTTAATGATAATAAATAGAATGGGATTTATACCTCAGGGCAAGGTTTTCGGACGACCATAATAATCCAAGCTTAGATGATTTTAGTAGTGCATCAAGCGTCTTGATGCGTCGAGCTGAAGGCGAGAGAATATTTGGATATCCAGCTTATCCTTATGATGCATGTCTTAGCTGGTTGGAATTTGCTTGAAGAAAACTAACGTTTTCTCACATCGAGACGCTCGATGTACTCCTAAACAGCG
>CAZAHZ010000354.1:0-3562 GCA_964485055.1 uncultured Candidatus Cloacimonadota bacterium | reverse complement strand
AAGAAGCGATTAATAATCCGATTCATTTTGATAAATGCTTTATTGATGACATCAATTTGCCGCGCATTTGTCAAGAAAACCTGAAAGTGTGCAGTATTATTGATATTATAAAGCGTAAGTTGTTAGTGAGGGTGGCGTGATGTCGAACAGTCTCTTTTTATGTATGTAATAAATATTTAATTACTTGACACGATAATTCTTATGTGAAAAAGAACAAAGGAGAAAATGGAGGAAAAAATAATGAAAAAGTTAGTTTTATTATTTATGGTGATTGTTATATTTCAGTTGATTTATGCTGATGGCACCCCGGCAGCCGGTAATGGAACAGAAACCGATCCATATCAAATCGCTACTATAGACAACCTGCTTTGGTTGAGCACTACTGAGAATGTCTGGGATAATTCTTATTATTTTCTTCAGACGCAGGATATAGATGCCAGCGATACTTATGTCTGGAATGAAGGCTCCGGCTTCAGCCCGATTGGCTTGAATGAGAATAATTCATTTAACGGTTACTATAATGGTGACAATCACTTCATTGACGGTCTTTATATATTAAGAAATAATGATGATAACATTGGTCTTTTTGGATATACCCATGAGGCAGTCATTGAAGCTCTTGGCGTTATTAATATTAATGTGACAGGTTATTGTAATGTTGGTGGTCTGGTGGGAGAAAATCGCGAATCCACGATCATTACAAGCTATACAACCGGCAGTGTGACTGGGGTTCATATGGTGGGTGGTTTAGTGGGTTGGAGTTATTTGAATTCCTCAATCAGCAACAGCTATACTATTGGCAGTGTGACTGGTGGAAATATAGTTGGTGGTTTGGTGGGACATAATCGTGAGAATTCCTCAATCAGCGACAGCTATGCAGCAGGTAGTGTGAATGGCAGCAATGAAATAGGTGGTCTGGTGGGAATTAATTGGGATTCTTCGATCAGTGACAGCTATGCTATATGTAATGTGACAGGTAATCATTATGCAGGTGGTCTGGTGGGAGAAAATGAAAGTAATTCCACGCTAAGTAAAAGCTATGCAAAAGGTAATGTAACTGGTAATTATGCTGTAGGTGGTCTGGTGGGAGAAAATAATACATCACAAATATCTAACTGTATATGGAACATAGAGACTTGCGGACAAATGCTCGGAATTGGAAATGAGGAAAGTGGCACAATAACGAATCTGCTTGGAAAAACTACAGCAGAAATGCAGATTATGAGTACTTATACGGATATTGGGTGGGATTTTGCGGGCGAAAATATAAATGGGACAGAAGACATCTGGGATATAAACAACATGTTTAATTTTAACTATCCTTATATTTCTGACCTGGAATATTCACTTTATGATAATTTATTAGCGAATTTTAATACGATTCCGAATTCTGGTCCTGTTCCGTTAACAGTAAATTTCATGGATCGCTCAGTATCACAATCATCTATAATTGTAAGCTGGGAATGGGATTTTCAAAATGATGGCGTGATAGACTCTTATGAGCAGAATCCGGACTGGGAATATACTGAGCAAGGATATTACAGTGTAAGATTAATAGTCTGCAATGATATCACCCGTGAAACATCAACGGAAGTGAAAGAAGACTATATCACGGTATATTGCGGGAATATAATGCCACAAGGAAGCGGAACTGAAACAGACCCTTACTTAGTAGAGAATATAAATAATCTTCTCTGGATCAGCACTAATGAAAGCTGCTGGTGCAGTAATTTTTTACAGACAGAAGATATTGATGCCAGTGATACCCAAAACTGGAATGAGGGTGCTGGATTCAGTCCAATCGGGAATGAATATCAATTGTTTCAAGGAACTTACATTGGTGGCAACCACATTATTAATGAACTATATATTAATAGACCTGGCTCTGATTTCATTGGACTTTTTGGAAATATTTCCGGAGCAGTCGTTGAAACTCTTGGTGTTACTAATATAAATGTGACTGGAAATAATGAGGTTGGTAGTTTGGTTGGATGGAATACAGAATCCCCGATCAGCGAATGCTATGCTTCCGGCAGGGTGTCTGGTAATGGTACAACTGGAGGCTTAATCGGAGGAGGAGTGGAATCCACACTCGTCGCATGCTATGCCTCCGGTAATGTAACTGGAAATGAGAGGGCTGGTGGCTTAGTGGGAAGTTCAAATTATTCCACGCTATACCGCTGCTATTTCTTGAGGAGTGTTAGTGGAGGAGATGATGTGGGGGGTTTGGTGGGGCACTCTTATTATTCCACGATTAATAAAAGTTATGCAAGTATTCATGCGAATGGAGATATTAATGTTGGTGGTTTGGTTGGAGGAAATTCAGGCTCAATAATAAGTGAAAGTTATGCCACCGGTATTGTGAATGGAAATTTAAGAGTTGGTGGTTTGGTGGGTATAAATAATAATTCCACTCTAAACGATAACTATGCCAAATGTACTATAACCGGCAACAATTATATTGGTGGTCTGGCAGGAGATAATTGTCATGGAGCAACAATTAGCGAATGTTATTCAGCAGGTACAGAAATCGGTAACAATTATGTTGGCGGTTTTGTTGGGCGTAATTGGGATTCGCAAATAGAAAACTGTATATGGAATATCGAAATATCCATGCAGACAATTGGAGTTGGTGATGAAATAGTTGGCACAATAACGAATCTGCTTGGCAAAACTACAGCAGAAATGCAGATAATGAGTACTTATACGGATATTGGCTGGGACTTTGTGGGTGAGAACATAAATGGGACAGCAGATATCTGGGATATAAATTATGAGATCAATGATGGTTTCCCTTTTATCTGTGATATTGAAAATCCTGTTGGAGAGAATGAGAATGTAATTCAAAATTCAAAACTCAAAATTCAAAACTACCCCAATCCCTTTAATCCGGAAACACAGATTATATTTTACTTGCCAGAAACGGGAAAAGTGAGATTATCAGTGTATAACCTGAAGGGGCAATTAGTGAAGATTTTGGCTGATGAAGTTTTACTGGCAGGAGAGAACAGGTTTATCTGGGATGGCAGGAACGAGAACGGCAGGAAAGTGAGTTCCGGAGTGTATCTGGTACAATTGAGAAAAAGTAATGAAATTGTGAGTAAAAAGATTATGTTGATCAAGTGATAGCGTGAGTATCGAGTTAAGATGCTGAAAGCAGAAACGCCTGCCCCGATCTATCGGGGACTTAAGACTGGGTTAGGCTGGGAGGAAAAAGCCGCTCTTAAGTCAATCTGATGGGTACATCATCTAAACTCAATAGCTTAATTTGGAGGATAATATGAAGCAGTTAATTATTTTATTTTTCTTAATAACAATTATTAGTATAGGGGCAGTAACTATCAATATACCTGATGATTATGAAACAATCCAGGAGGGAATCGATGCAGCTGCTTTCTTTGATATTGTGCTTGTAGCTCCCGGAAATTATATTGAGAATATAGATTTTGATGGCAAACCGATCACTGTGGGCTCATGGTTTTATACTACCCAGGATACAAGCTATATATCTCAGACGATCATTGATGGAAACCATAGCGGGAGAGTTGTCACGTTTAACAAT
>CAZAHZ010000353.1:0-3569 GCA_964485055.1 uncultured Candidatus Cloacimonadota bacterium | reverse complement strand
CATCTTGTTGTGACATAACTATCTGTGTAATATAAAAATATCTATATCTAGCTGACATAAAAAGGGGGGATGCCTGATTTTCTATACAATCCCTAAAGAAGAAATAAAGTTGCCAAATCAGGAATATCAAACTGCAAAACTTAAATTAATTATAAGTTACGTTATTGTTTTACTTCAGCAGAAGGCATTTTCTCAGGAAAGAATTTTCCTGACAGGATAATCTGCCGAAATATATACCTGAGGCAACCGGTTTTCCTGATTGATCATCACCATTCCAGGCAATATTAAGATCAAGAACCTCAGTCCATTCATCGAAGAGAGTTTTGACTTTTTGACCTTTGAGATTGAAGACTTCGAGTTTGACATAACCTGGTTCGGGAAGAGTGAAACTGAAGACTGTATTGGGATTAAAAGGGTTAGGATAATTCGTGAGTTTTAATTCTGTAGAGGGAATAGAATTATCTAAAATACTATCTACAAGGTTACCTTCCCAGATAAGCGGAACATTGAACTGTCCGATGTCGGTGAAAATGATCATAGAGTCGTAATGAAGAACTCTCAGATCACTGGGCAGGGGCACTTCCATCCATATCTCATACTGGATTGAGTCACCGGGTGCCATGAACTGTGGGAAAGAGATGTCAAAATTAAAGTGATAAGTAGTAAAACCAATGTTGGTGATATATAAATCCAGCAGGGAAATATTTTTGATCGTGATATCCTGAAATATATCATCATAGGTGAGAAAAAAAAGAGTATCCGGCGAGAATTCAAGATAAGCTTCCGGCTGGTAATATTCCAGGTTAAAGTCAATATTTGTAGTAGTCTGTCCGGGGATTACGGTCACATCACTGATAGTCTGAGGCAGATAATCAGGCAGCCAAGCAGTAACCGGGCAGAGACCATTTCCGGCAGGAGTGGTGATCAGATAATTGCCCTGAGCATCAGGATGCACTGGAGCACCTACCCCGACGCAAACTTCTTAATATTACCGGCTCCGCCTGAAAGAGCAACGTTACCGCTGATATAGGCAGGGTCTGTAACCGTATCAGCTTCATAGCAGCCCATATCAGTGATGATCACACCATCTCCGATACCATCCTGGCTGCGGACATTTCCTGCCAGATCATATAGCGGAATATTCAGTCCGGTAGTATCGGCAATGCCGGCATCAATACAGGGACTAAAAGGCGACAAGCGGTAATCGTGGCTTTCTTCATCAAGGAAGCGGGGATAACGGGAAATGTTGCCCCCAAAATCAACTTCCTCCTGCGGAAGTCCGGCTTCAAAGCACGAATTACTGATAGAAGCATAGGCATAAAAATTAATATTCGGATGATTTCCCCAGGAAATACAGTTAATAATTCTCTGGCTGAAATAATGTTCACAGGCAAAACCATAAGAAGTATTATTGACCACGGTATTATTGAGACTAAGGCAATCATTTCGATCCATCCATATACCGCGACCACAATCATGGACGATATTATTTACTACTTCACAGCCGGCAGATAAACCATGAATTTCTATACCGCAATCCACTCCAGAAATTCTATTACCGAAAATATACGCACCAAGTGCATCAGCAGTAACATGAATACCCACAGATAAAACTACTGCATCTCCCGTAATAATATTGCTTTCAATAATGGGCAGAGCATCAGAGACATATATTCCTCTTGCAGCCGGATTCTGCACAACATTAAGGTGATTATTAATGATCTGAGCTTGAGAGTGATCACCTAACTGGATACAACGACTGGTATCATTAATGAAATTATCTGCAATTAAGGGAGAATAGGGACCTTTGCACCAGATTCCTTGAATTCCATCAACTGAGATATTGTTATTTAATATCTGCGGTTCGGCATTTTCGCATAATATTCCGGAAGTATCCAGAGTGTTTAGACCTATTTGAAAACCGGTTAATACCGCTGCTCTGGTCTCATAATTCTCAAAGGTGACCAGGTAAGAATCATCTGTCTGCCCGTCAATTATAGTGGTTTCGATATATGAACTATCAGCAGTGGTGAGAAACAAAGAGCCAACCGTGATATCCTTACCCAGAAAATTGATCATTTCATAATAGTGACCAGGTTGCACCAGAACTGTATCTCCAAGTGTTGCAGCAATAATCCCGCCCTGAATAGTCGCCTGATCGGCGGGAACGTTGATAACCGCTGCCGTCAGACCAGAAATGATTATGGCAGATAGTATTAGTATCATAATTTCTCTCATGCTATCACCTTCTTATCTTTAGTTTTCTTTTTTTTACTTTATACATAAGCCAAGTAAAGTAAAGGATAGTATAAAAAGCTGTCAAGCAAATATTTATCTGTTCGTATTTAGTTACTTTTGGCAACTTTTAAAAGATATTATTACTATTTTTTTAACGCCTTAGGAAAGCAAAATAGCTATTTCTGGTATTTTTTATCGAAATATGAGTTATCAGGATATTGTCAAAAACTTTACCGAGTTTGATCTCCGTTAGCCCTCAAAAGCTACTGGTTTTATAGATAATAGTCTATAACATAGTAGCCGTTGACCACAGATATTAAGGTAAGACCTCTAAAAAATGATAGATAAAGAATTCATAAAAATAGAAGTGTAAAAACAGGAAAACCAGTGCAATAAGATTGGGTTGGCTGGATTTTCAAATATCTCTTGACATCATAATATGCCTTATGTTTTTAGCAGGATGTAAATTAGAGTTGGTTTAAGGAGTTATTTTGTTAATAAAAGCTATGAAAATAATATATATGATTTAATTTTTTTTTAAAATTTCGATAATGGAGTTATAAGATTAAAGAATTTATATTGTATTTTGTGATCGCTAAAAAGATTAAGCAGTTCAAGCCATACTATAAGGAGTATAACTATAATTACATAATAACAAAGGGACATATTGAATGTTATTCAACTCGATAGAATTTATGATTTTTTTACCAATAGTATTTATACTCTATTGGTTTGTTACAAATAAAAGCTTGAAATTGCAGAATTCACTATTACTGGTTGCCAGTTATGTTTTTTATGGATGGTGGGACTGGAGATTTCTTTCCTTGATAATATTCAGTTCAACAATTGATTATTTGGTTGGGATTGGACTCTCAAAAACTGAAGAAAGCCGAAAAAGGAAATTATTGCTTTTAGTAAGCATCTTTGTCAATCTTGGATTTCTGGGAATCTTTAAGTATTTTAATTTTTTTTCCGAAAGTCTTGCCACCGCTTTCACATTTTTTGGGAAACCTATTAACACAACACGCCTTAATGTTATCTTGCCAGTTGGTATTAGTTTCTACACTTTTCAAACTCTCAGCTATTCAATAGATGTATTTAAGCACAAATTCGAACCGACAAAAGATATTCTTGCTTTTTTTTCTTATGTAAGCTTTTTTCCGCAGCTTGTTGCCGGACCAATAGAAAGGGCAAAAAATTTTTTACCGCAATTTTATAATAAGAGATCCTTTGAATATGATAATGCTGCCAATGGTATGAGGCAGATACTCTGGGGATTATTTAAAAAAATAGTGATTGCTGATAATTGTGCATTATTAGTTAATAATGTA